>JBELAS010000099.1:0-5814 GCA_049508615.1 Acidimicrobiales bacterium | reverse complement strand
AGAAGGACTGCTGGGCGGCTCTCGGTTCCATACACGCCATCTGGAGCCCGGTCCAGGGCAGGTTCAAGGACTACATCAACTCCCCCAAGTTCAACCTCTACCAGTCCCTCCACACCACGGTCGTCGGGCTCGAGGGCGAACCCATCGAGGTACAGATCCGCACGCACGAGATGCACCGGCGGGCGGAGTACGGCATTGCCGCGCACTGGAGTTACAAGGAGAAGGGCAAGGACTCGGACGTCACCACCGCCGAGATGCAGTGGCTCCAGAGGATCGTCGACTGGCAGTCCGAGACGATCGACCCCTTCGAGTTCCTCGAGACCCTGAAGCTCGACCTCGAGGAAGACGAGGTCTACGTCTTCACCCCCAAGGGGAAGGTGATCGCTCTGGCCGCCGGGTCTACTCCGATCGACTTCGCCTACGCGATCCACACGGAGGTGGGACACCGCTGCATCGGTGCCAAGGTGAACGGAAGGCTGGTGCCCCTCGACACGAAGCTGCAGTCGGCGGACACGGTGGAGGTCGTCAGCTCGAAGGTGCCCTCGGCAGGGCCGTCACGAGACTGGCTCCAGATCGTCGCCTCACCACGGGCACGCAACAAGGTGCGTCAGTGGTTCAGCCGGGAGCGCCGCGAGGACGCGATCGAGACTGGGCGCGAGGAGCTCACGAAGTCTCTTCGACGTGAGGGCCTTCCGTTGCAGAAGCTTGCGGCTTCGAATGCACTGGTACGGCTTGCGCAGGAGATGAAGTACGCGGACATCGACGCGCTGCACGCGGCCATCGGCGACGGCCACGTCTCGGCCCGCTCGGTCGCCCAGCGCTTGGCACGCGAGCTGCGAGGTGGAGACTACGAGGAGCAGCTGCCCACGACGGTGAGCCCGGGGCTGACGACGCGCGCCCGCCGACGCTCTCCCACCGGCGTCTACGTCGAAGGTCTCGATGACGTCATGGTGCGTCTGAGCCGCTGCTGCACCCCGGTTCCCGGGGACCAGATCGTGGGGTTCGTCACCCGCGGCCGCGGTGTGAGCGTCCACCGTTCGGACTGCGCGAACGCGGCGGTGCTCGCGTCGGGAGAGCACGAGCGGCTCATCGAGGTGGAATGGGACCGAGAGGGTGCCACGGTGTTCGTCGCGGCGATCGAAGTGCTCGCCTTCGACCGGTCGCGCCTGCTGGCCGATGTGACCCGTGTCGTCTCCGAGCACCACCTGAACATCGTCGCCTCGTCGAGCCATACCGCCCCGGACAGGGTGAGCCGCATGAGCTTCGAGGTGGAGCTGGCGGATCCCGGCCATCTCGACTCCTTGCTCAGCTCGCTCAAGCATCTCGACGGCGTCTTCGACGCCTATCGCACCCTGCCCGGCCGAAAGGACTGACCCGGTGCACGGACGAGAGCGAGGTTGTGCGAACTCGCTTTACGCACGCCAGTCGGCGCCCTCACCGGCGCGCGCGCATGCTCTGTGACTTACCCCGGCGCGAGCTCTGAGGTGCCCGTGAGCACAGAGGGGTCTGCTTCCGAGGGACTTCGCGCCCCGGTGGGGACCCGGGACGTGCTTTGGCCCGAGTCCGAGCGTTGGGAAGCTCTCGTGGCGACCTTCGCCCGCCAGGCCCGTCTCGCTGGTTACGGCCTGCTGATCACCCCGGTCCTCGAGGACGCGGGGCTCTTCCGGCGGGGGATGGGCGACGAGAGCGAGGTGGTGGGCAAGGAGATGTACGAGCTGACCGATCGCGGCGGGCGAACCCTGGCACTGCGACCGGAGGGGACTGCGCCGGTCGTTCGTGCCTTCGTCCAGCACCACCCACGCGTGCCGTGGAAGGTGTGGTACCTCACCCCGGCGTTCCGCTACGAGCGCCCGCAGGCGGGCCGCTACCGCCAGCACCACCAGGTGGGAGTGGAGGTTCTCGGGACCGACGACCCGGACCTGGACGTGGAGGTGATCTCCCTGGCCGCCGGCTTCTACACCGAGCTGGGGTTGCGCAGGGTAGACCTGGCTGTGAACTCGATGGGATGCGCGACCGACCGTCCGGCCTACGTGCGCGCGCTGCGGGCGCATCTCGTCGAGCGGCGCGGCATGCTCTGCGACGAGCACCGGGAGCGCTTCGAGCTGAATCCCCTGAGGGTGCTCGACTGCAAGCGTCCGCAGTGCCGGGCCGCGACCGTGGATGCGCCGAAGATGGTGGACTTCTTGGACGAAAGGTGCACGGCCCATCTGGCGCGAGTGAGAGAGGGTCTCGACGCGCTGGGGATCGCGCACAGGCTCGAGGAGCGCCTGGTGCGGGGGCTCGACTACTACACCCGCACCACCTTCGAGTTCACCGCCTTGGCGCTCGACACGGCGCAGAACGCCGTGGGCGGTGGCGGCCGCTACGACGGGCTCGCAGAGGCGATCGGCGGCCCGCCCACACCGGGGATCGGCTTCGGAATCGGTATCGAGCGTCTTCTGCTGGCTTGCGACGCGGAGGCTTGCTTCGCTCCATTACCTTCGGCACCTGACGTGTTCGTGGTAGACGTGACCGGCGGCGATGCTGCTCGCGACCTGAGCGCCCAGCTGAGAGCTGCGGGATTGGCGACCGTGCGTGGATACGACGACCGCTCGGTCAAGGCACAGTTGAAACTGGCGGACCGCTCCCGGGCGCGTTACGCGGCGATCGTGGGCCCGCGCGAGGTCGAGGATCGAACAGTTACCGTGCGCTGTCTTCGCGAGGGGAAGCAGGAGACGGTGCGCCGTGAGGAGCTGGTGCAATGGGTGCGAAGGGGAGTGCTCGGTTGATCGATCGAGCTCCGCACGAGGGCCCCGAGTGGAACAGGGCCACAGGGATGCGAACCCACATGTGTGGCGCGCTGCGGACGGGTGACGCCGGCAAGCGGGTTCGCCTGTGCGGCTGGGTCGCGACACGACGCGAGCACGGAGAGCACCTGGCGTTCGTCGACCTGCGCGACCACAGCGGAGTGACCCAGTGCATCGTCGGCGGTTCGGTCGAGGCGCGCGCCGAATGGGTGCTCGGTGTCGAGGGCACGGTTCGCCGGCGTCCTGCAGGGAACGAGAACCCCGACCTGGCCACCGGCGAGGTCGAGCTGGCCGACTGCAAGGTCGAGGTACTGGCGCGCTCGGAGCCTCCGCCCTTCGCTGTCGACGATCGCTCAGAGACGGACGAGGCGGTCCGCTTGCGTTACCGCTACGTCGACCTGCGGCGTCCGCGCATGCAGGGGAACCTGCGCCTGAGATCGCGTGTACTGGCGGCGCTACGCGCGGCGATGTTGCGCCAGGGGTTCTGCGAGGTGGAGACGCCACTGTTGTGGACGCCGACCCCCGAGGGCGCCCGTGAATTCGCGGTGCCGGCGCGCCTGCACCGCGGGGAGTTCTACGTCCTTCCCCAGAGCCCGCAGATCGCCAAGCAGCTGCTCATGGTGGGCGGGGTCGATCGTTACTTCCAGATGGCCCGGTGCCTGCGCGACGAGGACCTGCGCGCCGATCGCCAGTTCGAGTTCACCCAGCTCGATGTCGAAGCGTCCTTCGTCACCCCCTCGGACGTGCAGGAAGCGGTCACCGAAGCGGTCCTCGACGCCACCGAGGCCGCAGTCGGGGAGCGCCCGGGTGAGGTGCCGAGCATCAGCTGGCAAGAGGCCATGGACCGCTACGGCGTGGACAAGCCCGACATGCGCTTCGGGATGGAGCTGGTCGATCTGGGCGAGGTGTTCGCCGGCACCGAAGTACGGGCCCTCGACGCTCAGTGCGTGAAGGGGCTTCGGGTCCCAGGTGGCGCGGAGCTGAGCCGCAACCGCCTGGACGCGCTCGGCGACCAGGCCAAGGAGCTCGGCGCGAAGGGTCTGGCATCGTTCAAGGTCTTAGGTGTCCGCTCTGGCGAGGAGCCGGCGCTCGAGTCGGCGCTCGAGAAGTTCCTCTCCGCCACCGAGCGGACCGGGCTCGTGTCGGCCATGGGGGCAGCACCGGGTGACCTGATCCTCGCGGTCGCCGACACGTGGCGCACGGCTTGCGAGGTGCTCGGGCAGCTGCGCCTGGAGCTCGGTCGTCCATCCTTGGCCGGGGGGGATCGACGCTTCTGCTGGGTGACCGACTTCCCGCTCTTCGAGGGCCCGAACGACGAGGGTCTGCCCGTCGCGGCCCACCATCCTTTCACGATGCCGCATCCCGAAGATCTCCACCTGCTCGACAGCGACCCGCTCGCGGTACGCTCGGAGGCGTACGACCTCGTGTTGAACGGGTGGGAGCTCGGGTCCGGCTCGATCCGTATCCATCGCGAGGACATCCAGCGAAAGGTGTTCGACGTGCTCGGGATCTCTCCCGAGGACGCCGAGGCTCGGTTCGGGTTCCTGCTCGGTGCGTTCCGCTTCGGAGCTCCGCCACACGGCGGCTTCGCGGTAGGGGTGGATCGCCTGGTCGCCCTCCTCGCCGGGGCGGAGAACATCCGCGAGGTGATCGCCTTTCCCAAGACCCAGTCGGGGGCCGACCTGCTGACCGGGGCGCCGAAGGCGCTCGCGGCGGAGTCGCTTCGCGAGCTCGGGCTACGGGTCGAAGTCGGCGGTGACCGAAAAGCATGAGTGGCGGGTGAGGAATCGGTGGCAGACCAGCGAGGTGCTCGCCGCTCGCGCGCCGGGGCACCTGACCTGTTCGATGCGAAGGCGGCGGAGCGGCTTGCCCAGCGTGCACCGCTCGCGACGCGGATGCGGCCGCGCACTCTCGACGAGATGGTCGGCCAGCGCCACCTGGTCGCTCCCGGCGCACCACTGAGGGTCCTGATCGAGCAGGACCGGCTCACCTCGGCGATCCTGTGGGGGGCGCCGGGCACCGGCAAGACGACGCTCGCTTCGGTGGTGGCGCAACGGTCGGCCAAAGCTTTCGTGCAGCTCTCTGCGGTGAACGCAGGCGTGGCCGACGTGCGCCAGGCCATGGAGGACGCCAGGGGACGGTTGGGCGAGCACGGGCAGGGTTCGATCCTGTTCATCGACGAGGTGCACCGGTTCAACCGCGCGCAACAGGACGCGCTCCTGCCGGCGGTCGAAGAGGGCCTCATCGTGCTGATCGGGGCGACGACCGAGAACCCGTTCTTCTCGGTCAACTCACCGCTTCTGAGCCGAGCGACGTTGTGGCGTCTCGAACCGTTGAGCGAAGAGGACGTGAGAGAGCTGGTGCAGCGCGCTCTGGTGCTCGAGGGAGCCGCTGCAGGTGAGGACGCGCTGGAAGCTTTGGTCTCGGTGGCCGAGGGCGACGCCCGCGCGGCGCTCGGGACCCTCGAGGTGGCCCTCGCCCTGGCGGGGGAGCGGGAGCTCGACGCAGGCGACGTCGAGCGGGCGCGCGCAGGTCGGCTGCTGCACCAGGGAATCGACGCGCACTACGACCAGATCAGTGCCCTCATCAAGTCCGTGCGAGGTTCGGACGTGGACGCCGGCCTCTACTGGCTCGCCCGCATGCTCGACGGTGGTGAGGATCCGCGGTTCATCGCCCGGCGGCTGGTCATCCTCGCCAGCGAGGACGTGGGGATGGCCGATCCTCTGGCTCTGGTGGTGGCGGACGCCGCTGCGCGCGCGGTCGAGCTCGTCGGCCTGCCAGAGGCTCAGCTGAACCTGGCCCAGGCCGTCGTGTACCTGGCGTCGGCTCCGAAGTCGAACCGTGTGACGGTGGCCCTGGGACGTGCGCAGCAAGATGTGCGCAGCGGGCCTGCCGCACAGGTGCCGGTCCACTTGCGCGACCCGCACTACCCGGGCGCCGACGAGCTCGGCCACGGCGAGGCGTACCGCTATCCCCACGACGACCCGCGTGGATGGGTCGAACAGCAGTACCGACCCGCCGGCATGGT
>JBELAS010000098.1:0-5817 GCA_049508615.1 Acidimicrobiales bacterium | reverse complement strand
CGGTCGGAGGCTTGTCGGTCGAGCCGGGCATCGGTTGGTACAACGTGACCAAGGCCGCAGTGGCCCACCTCACTCGACAGATGGCCTACGAGCTGGGGCCCTCGGTGAGGGTCAACGCGGTAGCTCCGGGTTTGGTGAAGACGGATTTCGCCCGTGCGTTGTGGGAGCCGGCCGGGGACGTGATCGCCGCCGGACTACCCCTTCGTCGGATCGGAGAACCCGACGACATTGCCAGGGCAGCGCTCTTCCTCGTCTCTGACGCGGCCGATTGGATCACGGGTCACGTGCTCGTGGTGGACGGGGGAGCCATGGTGCTGCCTTCGGGCGGGGTGTAGGGCCGGCACTTTCGGTGCGCGCGTTCGTGGAAGACCTCCAGTTCCGGCGGCTCTGGCACCAGGCCGTCGGTGCCGGCCTTCGCGAGAGGCTCGTCAGCGGACCCACCACGGCGTACATCGGCTTCGACCCCACCGCCGATAGCCTCCACGTTGGTCACCTCCTCCAGCTGTGCATGCTCCGCCGCTTGCAGCTTGCCGGCCACCGGCCGATCGCCGTCGCCGGTGGGGGAACGGGGTTGATCGGGGATCCGGGGGGCAAGAGCGAGGAGCGTCCCCTGCTCGAGGAGGAACAGCTGCGTGCCAACCTCGAGTCGATCCGCGTGCAGCTCGAGCAGTTCCTCGACTTCTCGGACGCGCAGAGACCGGGGGCCCTGCTGGTCGACAACGCCGAGTGGTTGAGGCAGATCGGGTTGGTGGAGTTCCTACGCGACATCGGCAAGCACTTCAGCGTGAACGAGATGATCAGGCGGGAGTCGGTGACGACCCGCCTCGAACGCCTCGAGCAGGGTATCTCGTTCACCGAGTTCAGCTACATGCTGCTGCAGGCCTACGACTTCTTGCACCTGTTCGACGCGTACGACTGCCGGTTGCAGCTCGGCGGCAGCGACCAATACGGGAACATCCTCATGGGGGTAGAGCTGGTGCGCAAGATCCGGCGGGCCGAGGTCTACGGGCTGACCTCGCCTCTCGTGCTCAAGGCGGACGGAACGAAGTTCGGTAAGACAGAGGCGGGTACCGTGTGGCTCGACCCTCGTCGCACCAGTCCGTACCAGCTCTATCAGTTCTTCTTGCGCACCGAGGACGCCGTGGCACCGGACTACGTCCGGTATTTCACATTCCTCGACCACGACGCGATCAATTCGCTCGACCGGTCGTGGGCCTCGCACCCAGAAAGGCGCGAAACTCAACGGGAGCTGGCGCGCCAGGTGTGCACCTTGGTCCACGGCGAAGGTGAGACCCGACGAGCCGAGCAAGCTGCCGCGGCCCTGTACTCCAAGGAGATCGCGTCCCTGGACGAGACGACGTTGCTGGAGGTGTGTTCCGAGGCTCCCACGACGACCTTGGCGCACGCGACCGTCGATGAAGACGGGCTCGCTCTTCTCGACGCGATGGTGGGCAGTGGGCTTGCGACATCCAAGGGCTCTGCGCGCACGCTCGTCGCGCAAGGAGGGGTCTATGTGAACAATCATCGTGTCTCCGACCTCGATGCGCGCATCTGTCGGGAGGATTTGCTCTTCGACCAGTACGTGCTGTTGCGGCGGGGGAAGCAGGACTACCACCTGCTCCGCTTCGAGTAACGTCACGAGGCAGGATGCTGCTGGTCGTCCTTTCCGTCGTGGTCGCCCTGGTAGTGCTGGTGGTGGGAGGGCTGAGCCTCTTCGTAGGCGACAGGGGGCGGCGAAGGTAATGGGTCGCGCGCTGATTGCATTGGGTGTGGTGCTCGTGTTGGGCGGATGCGGAAGCCCTTACGCCGGGAGCAACGTAGGCCAGCAAGTCGAGAGCTGGGCCAGCACCTACAAGTTCGCAACCGCGATGTCGACGTTGCAGGGGGACATTCGACGCATATCCGCGGCCCAGTCCTCCGAGGACGACGCAGCCCTGCGGACCGACTGTGACGTGCTGGTGACCGACGCGCTGAGCGCCAACCAGAACCTCCCCACACCGGACTCTCAGCTGACGAACGTGTTGTCGCGGGCTTACACCTCGGCCGCAAACGCCGGAAAGGATTGCTTGTGCGCCGCGGGCGGCCACACTTGTCCGGCGGGGGTGCGAGGCAAGGCCGACCTCTGGCGAGGCTCGGCTGCCGAGCGGTCGGCCGCCCAGCGCGGGTTCATCGAGGCCGAGGCGCGTGTGGACTTTCTGGGAGTCCTCTCGGACGGGCGTAGATGACCGCTCCAGTGGGTCCGGTTCCACCGGGGCGTGACCCCGACGCCTACGATCGGCTGCGCCGGCGTGTGCTGTGGATGCTCCCCACGGGCCTCTACGTGCTGGGGACGCGTGCGGGGGCCCGGCGGAACCTGATGACCGTCAGCTGGGCAACGCAGGTGGCGCTCGAACCGAAGCTCCTCGGTGTCGGTGTGGAGCGCGCGGCGGTGACCCACGAGCTGCTGTCGGAAGGCGGGGTCTATGCCTTGAGCATCCTCCCGCGAACCGAGCGTGCGCTCGTGCGGAGGTTCGCCAAGCCCGTAGAGGACCAGAGCGTCGACGACGAAACGGGTGCCGGCACGATGGAGGGAGTGCCGGTGCGCGCAGAGCTCACGGGAGCGCCGATCCTGGTGGTTGCCGCGGCATGGGTCGATTGCGAGGTGCGTCACACCCTGGCGCTCGGCAGTCACAGCTGGTTCGTCGGAGAGGTGGTCGACTGCGGCACAGCGGAGGGGGGCGCCGGCTCGGGACCCGGGGCGGGAGCGGTGGAGATCCTTCGGATGGAGGACACCCGGATGAGCTACGGAGGCTGAGGGTCGGTTGTGTCGTCCTTCGGGTGCAGGTCGATACGCAGGGTGAGGATCCCGTCCACGAGCGTGACGTCGGCGTCTGCCAGCATGGCGAAGTCCATGTAGTCGACCTGGGCCTGCTCGACGAACTTGCGCCGCTCGGGCCCCTCGATGGGAGGGATGCCTCTGCTGCGCACGGCAGCCGCCCGAACCCCGAAGCGCTTGGCCATGGACAGCGCGTCGAACGGTTCGGGCACCGTCCACACAGTAACCGGGTGGTTCCAGGTCCTGCGCGCGTATGGGGACCATCACGCCGGCAGATAGACTTGCTGAGTCGCTCGCCGTGAGTCACGCACCAAGCCGACGGAGGGCTCGCTCGTGAAGAAGGGACGGCATCGCCGCTTCGAGGAGGCACGCAGCCTGAAGCGCTCGGTAGCGACCGCGCAGAAGCGGTGTCCGGAGTGCGGAGCCGGGCCTGACGACGAGCACGTTTCGTGGTGCATGGCCGAGTCCGACGAGCTGGACGAGATCCTGGGGAACGTTGTCGACGGGCCCCGCCCGTTCGAGGACGACGACCCGCTGGCTGATTAGATCTCAGCGCCTGCGCACCGCCGGGTGGGGGAGAGCCACTGGCACGGGACTCGATGCGCCCGGTGGCTCACCGCTAC
Organism: Acidimicrobiales bacterium; assembly: GCA_049508615.1. Taxonomy (GTDB): domain Bacteria; phylum Actinomycetota; class Acidimicrobiia; order Acidimicrobiales; family UBA8190; genus Bog-564. The sequence goes on along the minus strand of JBELAS010000098.1, from coordinate 2,379 downwards.
GAGCTGCTAGCCGTCCCGCCGTCGCCCGTGAGCCGTCGTTAGCGGTCAGCTGCGCGCGCGCCCGCAAGTAGGCCACGAGCCGCTTGTAGATCTTCTTTCCCACCATTGCCACGAGCTCGTCCTCGAGTCCTTCGTACACGGGGCTCTTGCCGACGAAGGCATCGGGTGACTCGGTGCACCACCAGTGGAACTCGTCCCCGCCCTTGTCCCAGTCACGCCGGTCCCATTGCCGGATCACGCTCGTGACGTGGCCACCCTCGTCGACCTCGTCGTCGCGACGCAGCGGCAGCTGCCAGCACACGTCGGGCTTGAGCTCGAGGTGCGGGATTCCGCGCTCGAGGGCGGCGCGATGGAGCGCGCAGCCTGCACCACCGGGGAAACCCGGGCGGTTGAGGAATATGCAGGCGTCGCGCACCAGCCGCGTGGTCAGGTCTCCCGAGCGCTTGCGCGCGATCACAGTGGGCTTCTTGGTGCCTCTCGGCCGGGCTCGGTCGTAGAACTGCCACTGCTCGGGTGTGAGGGTGGCAGCTGCCGCCTGCACCCTGCGGGCGTCCTTGGCCCCGGTGAGGTGGGCCCCGTAGGAGCAGCACCCTTGTACCAGCTCGGGCGCGGGACCGGTGAGCACCCCCTGACATCCGTGCCCGTAGATGCAGGTCCAGCGGCTTTCCAAGAATGTGACGTCGAACAGCCAAGTTCTTTCGTAGTCGGGGTCAGGGAAGCTGACCCACTCGTGCGCCCCTTTCGGAGCGTCGCGCCACGTCGCGTTCTCGGACGACCCGCCTCGTGACCGGTGCTTGGGAGCTGGGCTCTCCCCCACGGACATGCTCATGGCGTTGTGGCCCCCAACGGCATCTCGAGCAATGCGCCGTGAAGTTGAGCGGTGGTGGGCTCCGCGCAGCAGAACCACGCCTCGGTGAGGCGCGGGCGCTCGTCTTCGGGGATGGCCGAACGTAGCCACGCCTCGCTCTTGGGCGGGTGCTCGGCGGCACTGGCACCGAGGGCGCGGAACGTCTCGGCGCGAACGACCTCGTACGCCTGTGCTGCCGGCCAGCTCTCGGTACCGGCGCGCTCGGCGATGCGACTCAGTCTCTGCGCGAGGAGATCTAGGCGCGGGTCGGCGGAATGCCAGGTCCAGCCTAGGTGCTCGTTGTCGTAAGGGCCCACGAGCCCGTCCAACGCGCCCGATGCGAGCAGGAGCGAGCCCGGCGGGACGAGCAGTCGGATCGCGTACTGGACGGGATCGACGTTGCCTACCAAGTCACAGGATGAGACGAGGTCCACGAGATCGATCACGTCCTGCGCTTTCGTCCATGGTGTGAATGGCAGCAATGAGGGCCGCGGCTCGATGCCCGCGGCACGCAGCACCGCGACGGCTTCGACCTCCTGCACCACGCTGTGTCCTTTGGCCAGGTGAGCGAGGATCGTGTCGCTAGCGGACTCGAAAGCCGATACGACGAACAGGCAGCCTGCCGCGGCGAAGCTCGACCAGACGTCGCGATGTGCCAACACGTGCTCGACCTTCGCGGTCACGTCGAAGGTCAGATCTGCGAACGTCTGGTGCAGCGCGGACACGACGCGAAGCGCGTGATGAGGCCCGTTCAGGAAGTCCGGGTCGCCGAAGGTGACGTGGCGGGCACCCATCTCCACGAGCTGGGCGACGTCCGCGAGGACTGCGTCGATCCCGACCAGACGGGTTCGGCCGTCGTAGACGACCGGGACCGGACAGTGGCGGCACCGGTGCGCACACCCGTGGCTGGCCTCGACGTAGGCGGCGAGACGCAGCTCTCCCCAGGCGGACAGGCGGGCGTAACGGTCGAGGGGTGGCAACAAGTGGCGGGCGGGGAGCCCAAAGCGTCCCCGTCCCAACTCCACGACGGTCCGTGCGCCACCACCAGATTCGCCGACGGGACAGGTTCCCGCCGGGCGGTCTTCGAGCTCGTCCACCCAGCGCAGGAGACGAGGTTCGTACTCGCCGGCCACTGCCAAGTCGGCCACTGGCTCCGTCGCCGTGGCGCCGGCCAGTGGCGCGTAAAGGCCGTAGAGGCACAGCGGCACGTGGGAACCGAGCGAACGGATCTGCGCGCACACGGCCAGAGCAAGGCGACAGGCGGTATGCATGGGAACCGAGCACGCCACTGCGTCGGCCCAGTGCACGGCTTCGACGTCGAACGGCTCGACGGAGAGATCGAGGCACCTCACGTCATGGCCCGCTCGGGCGAGCGTGCCCGCGGGGGAGGCTAGGTGAAGCGGCTGGTGGCCGAGCTCGTAAGTGGAGATGAGCAGGATGCGCACAGACCCACGGTAGTGGTCGAAGCGTAGGGCTCGTCCAAAGTGGACGAGCAGATGGATCCTTCAACCCTCGATACGTACTTCGAGCAG
>JBELAS010000097.1:0-5877 GCA_049508615.1 Acidimicrobiales bacterium | reverse complement strand
AGTCGTGGGCCTCGTAGGGAACCAACCCGCAGTGCTCGCCGGGGTGTTGGACATCGACTCGTCGGAGAAGGCGGCTCGGTTCGTCCGCACCTGTGACGCCTTCAATATCCCGCTCATCACGTTCGTCGACGTTCCCGGGTTCATGCCGGGCACCGACCAGGAATACGGCGGCATCATTCGCCACGGTTCCAAGCTGCTCTATGCGTACTGCGAAGCGACCGTGCCCCGTATCCAGATCATCACCCGCAAGGCATATGGTGGCGCGTACGTGGTCATGAATTCCAAGTCAATCGGTGCAGATCTGGCCTTCGCCTGGCCCTCAGCAGAGCTCGCGGTGATGGGACCACAAGGTGCGGTGGAGATTGTCTACCGGCGCGAGCTGGCAGAGGCGGCAGACCCCGTGGCGCGTCGGGCCGAGCTGGTCGAGGAGTACACCGAGCGCTACGCGAATCCTTACGTTGCGGCAGAGCGCGGTTACGTGGACGACGTGATCGATCCTGCGGAGACGCGGCGCGTGCTCGTGCGCAGCCTCCGCCTGCTTGCTTCCAAACATGAGGAGCTGCCGCGGCGCAAGCACGGGAACGTGCCCCTGTGACTCCACGGACTAATGGCGATGCCTCCCGGGTGGTGTTGGTGCGACCCGAACCCTCCCCGGAGGTGCTGGCGGCCGTATTGGCAGCGGTCGGCGAGTTGTCGCTCTGCCCTCCCGTCCTCGAGGAGGAGTCGCGTCGCGAGGGATGGATGTGGCGGTTCTCCGGGCGGTGGTGGGCGAAGCCGACCGTGTTGCGGCGAGACCGCCCCCGGACCACCCGCTGAGCTCAGGTCGTAGCGATCTCGCGGCTGTGCTCGACCAAGGTGACCAGCTCGTCGATTATGTGCACGAGCTGAAAGTCCCTTGGGGTGTAGACGGCGGCCACCCCCTTCTCACGTAGGACCTCGGCGTCGGCCGAGGGGATGATGCCCCCGACCACCACCGGGACGTCGATTCCGACCGCCCGCAGACGGTCGAGCACCTCGGGAACCAGCTCCAGGTGGCTGCCCGAGAGGATCGAGATGCCGACCACGTCCACGTCCTCGTCGCGTGCCGCTGCTGCGATTTGCTCGGGAGTGAGCCTGATTCCCTCGTAGATGACCTCGAAGCCTGCATCGCGAGCGGCGACAGCGATCTGTTCTGCACCGTTCGAATGACCGTCGAGACCGGGCTTTGCGACAAGCAGGCGAGGGGGGCGTCCTGTGCGCTCGGTCACCGCGCGCGAGCGTCCGAGGACGGCGGCGAGCTCGGCGCCACGGTGTCCCACACCCCCCGAGACCCCCGTCGGGGCGCGGTACTCGCCGAACACATCGCGCAGAGTCTGGGCCCATTCACCGGTCGTGCCGCCGGCGTGGGCGAGAGCGATCGTCGCAGGCATGATGTTGACGCTCTCCTCTTCAGCTACTCGGCGAAGCGTTTCTAGTGAGCGCTTCACCGTGGCTTCGTCGCGACTTGCTCTCCATTGGGCCACGTCCGCGCGCAAGCTTGCTTCGGCGGCCGGATCGACCCGCAGGACCATGTTCGCCGAAGGGCTGCTCTCGACGAGAGGCGAAGGCTCGCATTCCGTGAAGCAGTTCACGCCCACGACCTTCAGCTCCCCCGTCTCGATGCGTCGCACCCGATCGGCCTGGCTCCTAACCAGTCGGAGCTTGAGCTCGTCGACGGCCTCGAACACCCCACCCAGAGCGAGGACGTCTTCGAGCTCCGCCGTTGCTTCTTCTGCAAGCTCAGCCGTCCTTGCTTCGACGACGCGCGAGCCGTCGAAAAGGTCGTCGTACTCGAGCAGGTCAGTCTCGTAGGCGAGGATCTGCTGGATGCGCAAGGACCACTGTTGGTCCCACGGCCGGGGGAGGCCGAGAGCCTCGTTCCACGCAGGCAGCTGGATGGCACGGGCGCGAGCAGAGCGCGACAGGGTTACACCCAATGCCTCGAGGACGATGCGGGGAACGTTGTTCTCAGGCTGGTCCTCGGTGAGGCCGAGCGAGTTCACCTGTACGCCATAGCGGAAGCGGCGCAGCGTCGGGTCCTCGACGCCATAGCGCTCCGTGCAGATGCGGTCCCACAACCGACTGAAGGCGCGCATCTTGCACGTCTCCTCCACGAACCGGATGCCGGCGTTCACGAAGAACGACATACGCCCCACCACTTGCGGGATCTCCGCTGTGTCGATCTTCTTCGAATCGCGCACCGCGTCGAGGACGCCAATAGCCGTGGCCAGCGCGTATGCGACCTCTTGGACAGGGGTGGCACCCGCCTCCTGGAGGTGGTAACTGCACACGTTGATCGGGTTCCATTTCGGGACGTGACGGACCGTGTAGGCGACCGTGTCGACGATCAGCCGCCTGCTCGGGTCAGGTGGGAATATGTAAGTGCCTCGCGACAGATACTCCTTCACGATGTCGTTCTGGGTGGTCCCCTGCAGGACCGCAGGATCGACCCCCATCTCCTGTGCATGTGCGATGTACAGCCCGAGAAGCCAGGGCGCGGTGGCGTTGATGGTCATCGACGTGTTCATCTCGCCGACGGGGATGCCCTCCATGAGCTGTTCCATGTGGCCCAGGTGGGCTACGGGCACTCCGACCTTGCCGACCTCACCGGCCGCCTCGGGCGCGTCTGGGTCGTACCCGGTCTGGGTGGGTAGGTCGAAGGCGATGGAGAGCCCGGTTTGGCCCTTGGCCAGGTTGGTCCGGTAGAGCGCGTTAGAAGCCCTGGCGGTGGTGTGACCCGAGTACGTGCGCATCACCCAGGGTGAGTCGCGTTTGGCGTCGGGTTGCGCCATTTCGCTCACCGTTCAAGCCTGAGCGAGGCAGCCTCTTCTGTGATGCCCCCACCCATGACGCCCGAGCCGACGGTTCCCAGCTGCTTGATAGGCATGAGGTGCCATTTTACCGGCGGCACCCACGAGCGGTGTGTCGAACGTCGGGCCGGCAAGGCCCGTAATGTGGTGAACCATGAGCACGACATGTGGCCCCCTCGCCCTCGTAGGAGGGGGCGAGTGGGGTCCGGGGTGTGACTTCGATGCCGAGCTTCTTGCCTCCTCGGGCGGAGACGAGGTGCTCGTAATTCCTACTGCCGCCGCCTACGAGCACCCCGAGAAGGCTGTTGCGACCGCTGAGGCATGGTTCGCCCGGTTCGGAGGTCGCGCCCGGGGGCTCATGGTTCTCAGCCGAGTAGACGCGCAGGACGAGGCCAACGCGGCTCTTGTGCGAGCCAGCCGGTTCACCTATCTGGGGGGAGGCTCGCCGATGCACCTGCGCTCCGTGCTGAAGGCCTCGGCCGTGTGGGAGGCGCTCTTGGACGCGTGGCGAAAAGGTGCCGTGGTGGCGGGTTCGTCGGCCGGGGCCATGGTGCTCACCGACCCCATGGTCGACCCGAGAGGCGGGGCATTGACCGTGGGGCTGGGAATGGTCGAGCGACTGGCTGTCATCCCGCACTTCGGTCACGAGAACGCCAAAAAGGTCCACCGGTCGATCGCGTTGGCCGCACCGGGGCTACCGGTGGTGGGTGTTCCAGAGCGAACCGCGCTGATCCGTGATCCTGACGGGAGTTGGCGCCAGACAGGCACCGGCGAGGTTCAGGTGTTCGTGAGCGGCGAGCCCGCCGGTTTCGAGGCATTGCCCCACTGAAGTGTCCCGGGGCCAGGTCGGCCAGCCAGACCCTCGAGGGTGCTTGCAGCTACGCCCTGGTTTCGGTTCCCCGAGCAAACCGACGTGCGGGTACCCGCCCGGCTCCTGAGACGACGCGCTCGCGCCAATTCCCCCGCACGTTCAACCCGAGTCGGTTTCGGTGATGGAGACGGACTCGATGGTGACCGTTCGGGTGGGCTTGCCCGAGCGTGAGCCCAAGGCGTCGATGGCTGCGACCGTTTCCAGGCCGGAGACCACCTTGCCGAACAGGGAATAGCTGGGGGGAAGGCGGATCCCGTCGGGTCCCGAGATGACGAAGAACTGACTGCCGTTCGTGTCAGGTCCGGAGTTGGCCATGGCCAGGGAGCCGAGCTCGTAGCGTCCTGGTGGCGGCAGTTCGTCGGCGAACTGATATCCGGGGCCGCCGCGGCCCGTGCCGGTGGGGTCTCCACCTTGGAGGACGAAACCGGGGATGATGCGGTGGAAGGCGATGCCGTCGAAGTAGTGGTAGCGGGCCAGGAAGACGAAGTTGTTCACCGTCCTGGGCGCAGCGAGAGGGTCGAGCGCAATTGTCATGTTCCCCGTCGACGTCACCATCTCGGCTGTGTACCGCCTTGCCGGATCGATGCACATGGGTGGCTCGGTGTCGAAGGCCCGGCGCTTTGGGCTCGAGCCGTCTGGGGCGGGAAGCTCCGTGGTGGCCATGGTGATCCTCCTGTCGTTGTGGGTGACGCTGTGGATTCCGAGCTTCCGCGGGCGGTTTGTGCTTCAGGGCCGGTGGCCGATCAGGACTCGGAGATGATCACCGACACCATCCGGTGAAGCACCTTTGGGGGCACGCCGGTGCTGGAGGAGCTGCCGTCGGAGTTGATCTTCTGCACCACCGACATGCCCGAGGTGACTTGCCCGAACACCGAGTACTTGTCCGTCGGGCTGGGAGGATTGTACTTAGCGACCAGGACGAAGAATTGACTGCCGTTCGTGTTGGGCCCGAAGTTGGCCATCGCGAGCTCGCCGGCCGTGTAGCTGCCGGTCGGGATGTTCTCGTCCGCAAATTTGTATCCGGGCCCACCCGAGCCGTCGCCTTTGGGGTCGCCGGTCTGGTCCATGAAGTCGGGGACCACCCGGTAGAAGATCGCGCAGTCGTAGAAGTGGTTCTCAGCCAGGAAGACGAAGTTGTTGACGGTCTTCGGTGCTGCTGACGTGTCGAGCGCGATCGTGAAGGAGCCAACGTCGGTGGTGACGGTGGCCGTGTAGGACTTCGTCTGGTCGATGATCGTCGGGGGGGCCGAGCGCCACGAGGGCTTCTTGAGGCGGCCGCTGAAGCTGCGAGGGCAGTTGGCCGAGGTCGTGTCACCGGCGAGGTTGACCGACGTAGTCGTCGACACAGCCCCCGCAGGGAGCGTGGAGGTGGTGGTCGTAGAGGTTTTCGGGGCGCTGGCCACCTTCTTCTTCCCGCCGGAGGTGACGGCCACGTAGATACCGACGGCGACGGCCACGAGCACGACAATGGTGATGGCACGGCGCACGCCCGCCTGCCGCTTGCGCTGTCGCGCCAGAGCGGCCATCTTCGCCTCCCGCTGGGCGCGTTTTCGCGCACGCTTTTCGCTGGGCACGCCTCGACACCCTACCGGTCCCGTTGCCGGAGCCGGAATCGGGCGTGGGTAGTAGCGCCGACGGTAGAGCTCGCGATCGACGTCTGACCGAGACGGGTAGCGAGTGCAAGACGGGTAGCAGGCGGCGGTCGGAGCCGTAGGGGTGGCTGGTGCCGGAGCCGTAGGGGTGGCTGGTGCCGGAGCCGTAGGGGTGGCTGGTGCCGGGTCCGGCGGGGCGGCTGGTGCCGGCGCAGGAGGGGGTCCGTTACCGGAGCAGCGATGAGTGATCCGGTAGCGTCGAGGCTGATGGCCCTTGTGGTGCAGAAATTCGGCGGGACCTCTCTCGGTGACGCCGACCGGATCCGCGTCGTCGCAGACCATGTTTCGCGCACACGCCGTCAGGGTTATGACGTGGTGGTGGTCGTGAGCGCTATGGGCAAGACCACGGACGACCTCATCCGCCTCGCCGGGGAGGTGAGCGCGATACAGCCGCCTCGCGAGCTCGACATGCTGCTCAGCGTCGGTGAGCGCATCTCTATGTCGTTGTTGGTGATGGCACTGGCCGGCTTGGGAGTGGACGGCGTCTCTTACACCGGCAGCCAGGCGGGGATCATCACGGACACCA
>JBELAS010000096.1:0-5983 GCA_049508615.1 Acidimicrobiales bacterium | reverse complement strand
TTGGGGGCGTCCCGCTGCCACCTGGAGGGGAATCCCAACGAAGACGAGGACTATGAGCAGCACCGCCGTCGTGTAGGCCATCACCCGGTACCGGACCAGGCACCTGTGGAGCACGGCTCCGGCCTCGTTGTCCGGACCTGTGGTTGGACGCACGCTCATCCGGGCGATCCTTTCGCTCCTCGCCGATCCACGCAAGAACGCCCCGGAGGAGCAGGAAGCTCCATATCGACACCAAGGTCCTTTCACCCCAGCCTCCACAGGCCCACCTATGGACTCGGAGCTGCGTGCTCGACTCGTGTCTCTGGGACCGTCGGGCGAGCAACCTGATCGAGTGAAAGGCTTAGCAGCATGGACCTGCATGTCGTTCCGATCGAAAAACCCGAGGACCTGAACGTCGTCCTCGGACAAGCCCACTTCGTGAAGACCGTCGAGGACCTTCACGAAGCACTCGTGGGTACGAGCCCGCACCTGCGTTTCGGCCTTGCGTTCTGCGAAGCGTCCGGCAAGTGCCTTGTGCGGCGCTCGGGCAACGACGAAGAACTGGTCGAGCTCGCCATCCGAAACGCCCGGGCCATCGGAGCCGGGCATTGTTTCGTCGCTTTGCTTCGAGAGGGTTATCCGGTGAACGTTCTGAACCAGCTCAAGTTGGTGCCCGAGGTCTGCAACATCTACTGCGCGACGGCCAATCCCGTGGAGGTCGTGGTGGCCGAGACCGAACTGGGACGAGGGATCATGGGGGTGATCGACGGCTCGGCTCCGGTAGGCGTCGAGAGTGAGGACGATGTGGCCGAGCGCAGGGCCCTGCTGCGGTCCATCGGTTACAAGCTTTGACTCAACCCATGCGCTAGGCGACACCTGTGGCGCGTGAGGACTGTGGACGTTGGACCCTACCGGACGGGACCGAGACCACTGAGACTGGGGTTGAAGGAAACCAAGCCCGGCGAACGTGAAGGAGGTAACGACATGCGAGCTAGTGCTGGAGACCATCTCCGCGTCGAGGGCCACCACGTCGGTGACCGCCCGCTGGTGGCCGAGATTCTCGAGGTTCACGGCCAGGACGGCCAGCCTCCGTACTTGGTGCGGTGGGAAGACGGACACGAAGGCACGTTCTTCCCCGGCTCGGACGCGGTGGTTGAACATAGACGGAAACCTGCGACCAAGCGCCGAGGCTCGGGATCGCCCGGTCGCCGTGGTGCCTGAGGGGGGCGCGACGCGATGCCCAGGTCAGCGGCGTGAACAGGCGTGAGCGGCGTGAACAGGCGTGAACAGGCGTGAACGGGTGTGAGTTGGATAGGAAGAGAACCGATCCCTCCGTGGTGGCACCGCGGTGCGTGACAACGACGAAGATCAGTCAGAGAATGAGAGCGCGTGTCCGGGCGATTGTGATACGTGGCGCACGAAGGCCGGCATGCAGCCAACTCAACTCGGCTCTGGGTCCGCGAGAGCCTCCTGTTTCCCCGGAGCCCCGGCCGTTGCCCCCGGAGCCGGCGCCTCTCCCAGAACCGACGCCTGTCCCTTGGCCACCGCCTATACCACCGTTGCCCGGCACACCCGAGCCGCCTGTGCCACCAGAGCTGTCTCGGTGGGTGGTGGCACTCCGCGGCTCAGTTCCAGGAGTGCCGTCAGCACGCCGCTTCGAGAAAGTGGCCCGTGAACCAACTGCTCGCCATGTCGGCGACAATTTCGAGGGCACCGGGCTCCTCGAACAGATGTGTCGCCTCCGGCACGATCGCCAGCCGGCTCTCGCATCGCAGGTGAGCCTTAGCCTCTCGGTTCATCTCGAGTACTAGCTCGTCGTGGCCGCCCACGATGAGCAGGGTTGGAGCACGCACGTCACCGAGTCTCGAAGCGGCTAGGTCGGGACGCCCCCCACGCGAGACGACGGCACCGATCTCCGCGTCAGGCTCGGCAGCTGCGAGCAGGGCGGCGCCTGCACCGGTACTAGCACCGAAGTAGCCGATACGCGCGTCCTTAGCAACTGGCTCGCTTCGAAGCCAGCGGGTGATGTCGGCGAGACGTCCGGCGAGAAGCACGATGTCGAACACGTTCGCCCGATCGAGCTCCTCCTCTGCAGTGAGCAGGTCGAAGAGCAGCGTGCCGAGCCCGTCTCTGTTCAGCACAGATGCCACGAATTGGTTACGAGGGCTGTGACGACTACTACCGCTGCCGTGGGCGAACACGATCACCGATCTCGCACCCTCCGGGAGCGCCAGGTGCCCAGAGAGCAGGGCGGCTCCGGAGCGAACCTCAACCTCTTCGTCAACTGGCGGACCGGACGCCTCGCGCCTCGAACCCGCTGGCGCGGGCTTCTCGCGGGCTCGGGCGCGTTCGAGCAGGGCCACGACCTCGTCATCGGGTGTCTGGGAGAAATCCGCGTACCACTGCCCAATGGCGAAGAGGTACTCCGGCGTCTCGACGCAGACGACTTCGTCAGCATCGTGACGAAGGCTCTCGAGCGACTCTCGTGGTGCCACCGGTGCTGCGAGCACTACGCGCGCGGCCCCCTGGGCGTGTGCGACTCGGCACGCGGCTCTCGCGGTCGACCCGGTCGCGATTCCGTCGTCGACGATGATGACGGTCCGTCCGGCCACCTTCGTACGCTCCTTGGTACCGCGAAAGCGCAGGACCCGCCGTTCGAGCTCAGCACGCTCTTCCTGCTCGACCACAGCAACCTGCTCGGCCGAGACGCCCGCGTCGCGCATCACAACGGTGTTCAGGACCCGGGTACCATCCTCGCCGATCGCTCCCATTCCCAGCTCGGGTTGAAAGGGGACGCCGAGCTTTCTGACCACGATGACGTCGAATGGCGCGTCGAGCGCCTGTGCCACCTCGAACGCGACGGGAACGCCTCCCCGCGGAAGGGCGAGGACCACAGGGTGGGTGCTGCGGAGGTACTCGAGCCGTGCTGCGAGTTGCCGTCCGGCATCGGTGCGGTCGACAAATGGCATGGTCAATCAGCCCTTCACCACGCCTAGTGGTCGCAAGCGTGCCACCCTCTTAGCGAGCCCCGCCCTCTCACACGTGGCAACCACCTCGTCAACGTCCTTGTAGGCGAAGGGCGCCTCTTCGGCCAGCCCCCGAGCCGACGTTGCGCGCACGACGACCCCCTCGTCCTCGAGCTGCTGACGCAGTACAGAACCCTTCACCTGGCGTGTTGCAGCATGACGGCTCATGATTCGCCCCGCGCCGTGGCAGGTGGAGGCAAATGCACCTCCGGGTGAGACGCCGACCAGCACGTGTGAGGCGGTTCCCATGGACCCTGGTACGAGCACAGGCTGGCCGACGGCGCGCAGATCCTCGGGGAGCTCGGGATGTCCCGGGGGAAGCGCCCGGGTCGCGCCCTTTCGGTGTAGGCACAGCAGGCGGCGCTCGCCGGCTACGTCGTGGTGCTCGAGCTTGGCCAGGTTGTGTGAGACGTCGTAGAGAAGGTCGAGCTTCGCGGTTCCCACAACCTCGGCAAACGCCTCTCGGACGGCCACCGACAATGCCTGGCGGTTGGCCCGCCCGTAATTTGCAGCGGCCGCCATCGCGCCGAGGTACGCACGCCCCTCGGCAGAGTCGACCGGCGCGCAAGCGAGCTGCGGGTCAGGGACGTCGATATCGAAACGACTCATTGCCGTGAGCATTGCACGAACGTGGTCGGAGCAAATCTGGTGCCCGAGGCCGCGCGAGCCACAGTGGATCATCACGCACACCTGGTCCTCGTGGAGGCCGAACGCATTGGCGACGGCATCATCGAGGACCTCGTCGACCACCTGGACCTCGAGGAAGTGGTTACCCGATCCCAGGCTTCCTACCTGGTGCAACCCTCGAGCCCGGGCGCGGTCGCTCACCTCTTCGGGCTCTGCGTCGGGCACCGCACCGCCGTCCTCGCACCGCTCGAGGTCACCTTGCGTGCCCAATCCTTTCGCGACCGCGTGGCAGGCCCCACCGAGCAGCACCGCGGTCAGCTCACGCTCGTCCGCGAGGTGCCACACGCCTCCCGCACCTAGCCCCGTGGGCACGCGGGTGCTGAGCTCGTCCATGAGCGCGCCGATCCGGGGCCTGATGTCGGAAGCCTCCAGCGGCGATAGAAGCAGCCGCACTCCACAGGAGATGTCGAACCCGACCCCGCCAGGAGAGACGACCCCCTCTCCTTCCACGTCGGTGGCGGCGACGCCGCCGATGGGAAAGCCGTAGCCCCAGTGCATGTCGGGCATCGCGTACGAAGCCTCGACTATGCCTGGCAAGCTGGCCACGTTGGCCACCTGCTGAAGGGCCTCGTCCTCGGCGACGTGGGGGAGAAGCATCTCGGAGGCGAAGACGATCCCGGGTACGCGCATCGTCCCGGTTGGCTCGATCCGCCAGCGATCGGGTCCGTCTCGAAGAAGACGAATAGGTCTGCTCACACGTCCACGACGACTCGGCATCGCCACGTCCCCCTCTCGTCGCCTATCTGAAGGCTGTGGTACGACACGGCTTTTGGAACCGGGCCCACGACCTCGACCTGGGCCGCAGGGACGACCTCGACATCACCGGCCACGCCGCCGTCCTCGGTTTCAGCCAGGTTGAACCGGACGGGCACCACGGCGAAGACGTCGACGAGGTAGATGACTTCTTCGAGCAGCGCCACGAGCACCTCGGCATCCGACGTTCCGTCCACCGACAGTGCCAACGCGTGTGGAACAGCAGTGTCGTCGGGCTCGGCGAACACCCCGACGAGCGCACCCAGGGCCTCGACGAGGCAGGTGGTCCGGTCGGGCCCCCACGCTTCGATGATGCAGTCGGCGGTGTGAGGAGCCAGACGATGACCGGCTCGGGACGTCCTAGCGTCGTCGTTCGCCGGCAGTGCCATGAGCGACTCTGCCTCGGATCCACCGCGAGCCCGTCGAGTCAAGTTCACGAGCTGAGCACTACAAACGAGTGAGGTTGTCCACGTGATGGTCTCCCTTCGCCGGCATTGTCCCGGATCGGGTGCTCGGGGTCGCTGAGTCGTCTCAGCGTCTCGACACCCTCTCCCATCTCGTAGACGTCAGTCTTTATCCAAGGCTGTCGTGGGCCTGAGAGCCAGGGCCGAAAGTCCCTACCGCGAAGGCGGAGCCGCCCGTACGGCGAATCAGCCCGCCGGCGAGCGCGAGCAGCCTGCGGGCGAATGGCTCGAGCACCGACAGCACGAAGACGTCCACGTCCCAAAAGGACGTGCACGCCGTGGGCCTGACCGTTCAGGCCGTACCGGCGGCCACCTCACCGTCGTCGACGGCGGACGACAGAACGTGGAACACGGCGGAGCGCGCGGCGAGTGCCCGAATCGAGTCGGTGACGGACGATGTGAGTGGAGCGGGCGACGGGAATCGAACCCGCATTACCAGCTTGGAAGGCTGGGACTCTGCCATTGAGCTACGCCCGCGTGTAGAGACGAGGTTAGTCCCTGAGGAATGGGGACTCGAAGCCTGTCTCCTCTTCGAAGTGGTGCCGCCATACACGACGCATGAGAACCACGTGACATAAAAGGTGCCATTCGGTGTCAATCGTCGAGGGACCGTCAGTGTCCATTCGGACGTCGCTGTGCGCTCTGGACGTCTGGATGTAACGTCGAGACAATGGGCAATGTCGATTACGACGAGTTCGGCCTTCTTCACGAGAACGCGCAGGAATTCGATCTGCCCTTCGATCGTCCTCCCGTCGTACGGCGCAAGGCCGTCGAGGTCGAACCTGGTCGGCGGTTGAGCAGCCTGGTGTGGGGAGAAGCCGAGCCCGAGCTGGTGCTGCTGCACGGTGGAGCTCAGAACGCTCACACGTGGGACACCGTCGCCCTGGCTTTGAACTGCCCGTTGCTAGCGGTGGACCTGCCCGGTCATGGCCACTCAGACAACGGCCGCGCCGGTTCGTTGTCACCGGCTGACAACGCAGCCGATGTGGCGGTGGTCATCCGCGCGCTCGCTCCGCGCGCGAGCGCGGTGGTCGGAATGTCACTCGGTGGTCTGACCGCTATCGTGCTCGGCCG
>JBELAS010000095.1:0-6036 GCA_049508615.1 Acidimicrobiales bacterium | reverse complement strand
AGCAGCTGCGAACGGGTCTCCATGAGGACCGCGTCGCCGGCACGCAGATGCTCGCCTTGGAGATTGTCCGCGAGCTCGACCACCCTCTCCTCGTCCGCCCGGGCGTAGACGATCGCCCGGCGACCGTCCTCGAGCATCTCCTTCAAGGTGACGAGCTCGCCCGAGTCCTCTCCTTCGCGAGCGAGGATCACGTTGAACGACTCGTTGAGTACGACCTCCTGGCCACGACGAAGCTCCGACAACTCGATCTCGGGGTGCACGGCGACGCGCATCTTCCGACCTCCCGAGAACACGTCGACGGTGCCGTCCTCGTTGGCATGGAGGAAAGTGCCGTAGGCGCTCGGAGGCTGCGTGAGCTTGTCCACCTCCTCTCGCAACGCGGCGATGTGCTCCTTCGCCTGCTGCAGGGTGTAGGTGAGCTTCTCGTTCTGCGAGACGGCCTGGGCGAGCTGACCCTTGGTCTCGAGCAGCCGCTCCTCGAGGGACTGCACCCTTCCGGGTCCCTCCGACAGGCGCCGGCGCAGGAGCGCGACCTCTTCCTCGGCCCGTCGGGAACGGTCCCGCACGTGCTCTATCTCCTCGCGGAGGGCTAGCTGCCGTCGATCCTCCGGTTCCGCCGTCGCAACCACCTCCCTCGAGCTCGCCCTAGCCTCCTCTCGGGACCATACACTGGGTCGCGGCCAATTGGGCGGTCGTAGCGGCCTCTGCAGGCACGACAAGCCGGCCTCCTGCAGCCTCCGCCGGTGCACTCCGGATGAGCCGAGCCCGTAGCGACGAACGGTAAGCTGACCTGCGGCACACAGGTACTGCCGTCGGGTGGTGACAAGGCGACGTGCCCGGGTGCGCAAGTGGCGATAGTTGACACCCCCACCAGGGCGTCGTTACCGCCCGAGGCGGCGTGCCTGATCTCCCAGGCGAGAGGCAACTGATGAAGGTCTGGATCGACCAGGATCTGTGTACCGGGGACGGCCTGTGCGAGGAAATTGCACCGGCCGTGTTCACGCTGCTCGACGACGGCCTCGCCTATGTGAAGGAGGCCGACCAGATAAGGAACGACCCTGGTGGCTCCGCGGGCATGGCGCTCGTGCCCGAAGACCTCGAGGACGCCGTCACCGAGGCGGCCGAGGAGTGCCCCGGGGAGTGCATCTTCATCGAGCAGGGCTGACCCTCACCGAGGTAGGGCAGCGCCGATGCGCGCCCGTCTCAGCCGGTTGGCGCGAGCAATCTGGCGGTGGTGAGGAAGCCGGTGTGCGCCACCATCCGGTGGTCGGGACGCACGGATCGCTCCTCGACGTGCCAGGTGCGGCGCAGCAGCTCGGACGTCTCTGCCATCGCGAAGCGGCTGCGGGTCATGGCGCCCCGAAGAGTCGCGACCTGGTTGATCGTCGGCAGGTAGGCGAGGAGAATCCCGCCGGGGTGGAGGGCTTTCTCGGCGTGAGGGAGCACCCGCCAAGGCTCCGGAAGGTCGAGAGTGACCCGGTCCAGGTCGCTCTCTTCGATGCCCTCGTAGACGTCGCGCTCGACCACCTCGTAGAGCGCTTCGTCGCCGACCCACTCGGTCACGTTTGCCCGCGCACGTCTGGCGAAGTCGGGCCGGACCTCGTATCCGACCACCTCCGCCCCGGCGCGCAGCATCGCCATGGACAACGCTCCCGAACCGACCCCGGCCTCGAGCACGCGCATTCCCGGCCCCACGTCGGCAGCCAGCAATATCGCACCAAGGTCCTTCGGGTAGATGACCTGGGCGCCGCGAGGCATCCTCAGCACGACGTCCGCCAGCGTCGGCCGCACCACCACGAAGCGCCGCCCCGTCGATGTGAGCACCTGTGTCCCCTCCACCACGCCGATCACGTCGTCATGGGGGACCATCCCTGCATGGGTGTGGAAGACCTGGCCTGCTGAGAGGGCCATCAGGTAGTGGCGCTGCTTCTGGTCGACGAGCAAGACGCGCTCTCCGACCGCAATCCGACCGCGGGGCACGCTCGAGGGCCGGGTCACCCCTCGGCCGGTGCCGTCTTGCTCTTGACTTCGGGATCGAGCGTGCTGATGAGCAGTCGCGCGCCGGGTTCGACCCTTCCGCTCCAGATCGTCTGCGGCGCTCTGTGGCGTCCACGGCGCCAAAGCCACGCCCCCACCCCCACCGCGAGCCACAACGGTTCGCCTCGCAGTCCACGCCGTAACGCCCGCGACACCACAGTGCCGAGCAAGCGGTCCATCAAATCCTCCTGATCTCGACGACGGCTGCGCGCTTGCGGCCGCGACGCCGGCCCAGCAGGTAAGCGAGGACGCCGATGACGAGCACCCCCGTCGCCGCTCCCGTCAAGAGCTTGGGCTTCGCCGACTCCACCGTGTCTTCGAGGTCACCGGAGATCTCGCGCAGCTTGCCCTCCAAGTCGTCACGCGTGATCCTCGCCGTCGCCGCCATTTCAGCTCCTCCCGTCGTCGCCGACCCGTCGCGCCGTTCGCGCGCCGGCGCCCTTGGTCACGCGCCACCCGGCCAGACCCGCCACCAACAGCGCTGCGCCCGCCGTGATCACGTAGGGCAGCCAGGAAAGGTCGCCGCCGAAAGTAGTACCGGTCTCTGTCTGGAGGAGGCGCAGGAACGCCACGAGAAGGACCACCGCTCCCACGGAGAGCGCTATCGACCCGGATACGCCGAAAGCCACGAAGCGCACGAGGCCTTTCACAGGCCCGAGCGTCTCCTGCTTCGCGTAGTCGACGACCAGCTGAACAAAATCGAACCCGGCAGCGCTCATGCCGCGATGGGCTCGACCTCCAGCTGCCTTGTCACCGCCTTGCGTCACGTCTCTCCTCGACCGCCCTCCCGTGGGCCGCCATCCTCCCCCGCGACGGCGCATGCTGGCAAGCACCGAACCCAAAGCCTCGCAGCGAGTGGTCGGCACTAGGGTCGGGATCGATGCCCTTCGCCGCGGCCATGAGCGAGTACCCGATCACCGCACACGCTGTGGGAGAGGTGGCCGGGGCCGTCCTCGAGAGCCTGGGCGAGCGCCCGGACCTGACGGTGGTCTTCGTCACTCCCCCCCATGCCGGCGCGCTCGAAGACGCCGTCGCAACGATCGACGAAGTGCTCCATCCCCTCGTCCTGCTGGGCTGCGCCGCGGAGTCGGTCGTCGGTCCCCATCGCGAGGTGGAGCGATCCGCAGCCGTCTCGCTGTTCGCGGGCCGCATCGGTCCTCTGCTCCCTCTCGTGCTCCAGGCGACCCCCGACGGGGCCTTCGATACGACAGCTGACTCAGGATGGCCTGCCGAGGTTCCTTTCGATCCCCAGGCCCTTCTCCTCGTGGCAGATCCGTACAGCTTTCCCGTCGAGCAATTTCTGGACCACATCGGTACCCGCTATCCGGGTCTCCCGATCGTAGGGGGGATGGCCTCAGGCGCCCGGGGGCCGGGGGGCAACCGCCTGGCCGTAGGTCGTCGCGTGATGAGCTCAGGCGCTGTCGGTGTGCTTCTCGGGCCGGGCGTCGAGGTGGAGACCGTGGTCTCACAGGGATGCCGCCCGTTCGGCGATCCGCTCGTGGTCACCAAAGCTGAAAACAACCTCATCGTCGAGCTCGCAGGTCGTCCTGCGCTCGAACGTCTCGTGGCTCAGGCCCACCACGCGTTGTCGGAGCAGGAGGTGAGCCTGCTCGAAATGGGAGGCTTGCACGTCGGGCGCGTGATCGACGAGCACCGCGAGCGCTTCGAGCGTGGTGACTTCCTCGTGCGCAATGTGATCGGCGCGGACCGTCGCCTCGGAGCCTTGGCGGTGAACGACATGATGCCGGTCGGTGTGACGGTGCAGTTCCACCTGCGTGACGCGCGAACCGCCGACGAGGACCTTCGTCTCATGCTCGACGGACGGCGAGCGGACGGCGCGCTCGTCTTCACCTGTAACGGCCGGGGGACGCGGATGTTCGAAGAGCCCCATCACGATGTGCGAGTGCTGGCCGACTTGCTAGGTGGGCTTCCCACCGCCGGGTTCTTCGCAGCGGGCGAGGTCGGGCCCGTCGGTGGGCGCAACTTCCTGCATGGCTTTACCGCCTCCGTAGCCCTCCTTCGGGACCCGCAGCTTCATCCGCTCTGATCAGGCAGCGCACCGTCACCTCGCCTGCGCGGCGGACCCTGTGAAGGTGTCCGCGTCCTGAGACCCGGGCAAGCCGACCGCCCGGCGACCCGGCCGGCGCCGCGAGCCGCGAGGCCGACAGCCGACTGGATCGAGACCGAGCCGCCCGGGCCAACGCTGGACGAACGAGGACAGCAGGTACGGTGGCGTCGTGGAGGAGGTAGAGCTCGAACAGCTCGGGATCAACGTCATCAGGGGCCTGGCCATGGACGCCCCCCAGAGGGCCAACTCGGGGCACCCCGGCACCGCCATGGCCCTGGCCCCCCTGGCTCATGTCCTTTTCACCAAGGTCATGCGCCACGACCCCAGCGACCCACACTGGCCCGATCGCGACCGCTTCGTCCTCTCTCCCGGGCACGCCTCGATCCTTCTCTACTCGATGCTGTTCCTCACCGGCTACGGCCTCGAGCTCGAGGACCTCGAGCAGTTCCGGCAATGGGGCAGCCGGACTCCCGGCCACCCCGAGCTCCACCTCACCACCGGCGTGGAGGTGACCACCGGACCCCTCGGCCAAGGGGTGGCCAACGGGGTCGGGCTCGGTCTGGCGGAGCGGTGGTTGCGAACCCGCTTCGGCCCCGAGCTGGTGGACCACCACACATTCGTCATCTGCTCCGACGGCGACCTCGAGGAGGGACTCAGCCACGAGGCAGCTTCGCTCGCCGGCCACCTCGGCCTCGGACGGCTCGTCTACGTGTACGACGACAACCACATCTCGATCGACGGCCCGACCGCGCTGGCGTACTCCGACGACGTTCCCCGCCGCTTCGAGGCCTACGGCTGGCACACCGAGCACATCGGCGACGTCGCCAACGACACCGAGGTGCTCGAGGCCGCACTTCGTCGTGCGATCGCCGTCGACGACAGACCTTCGATGATCGTGCTGCGCAGCCATATCGGGTGGCCTTCGCCGCACAAGACCGACACCGCCGAGGCACACGGGGACCCCCTCGGGGAGGACGAGGTCCGCAGGACCAAGGAGATCCTCGGGCTCCCGCCCGACGAGCATTTCTGGGTGCCCGACGAGGTCCTCGGCTACTACCGCCGCTGCATCGCGCGCGGCCAGCAGTGGCGCCGGAAGTGGAACGAGCGCTTCGACGCCTGGGACGGTGACCGAGCGGTGTGGCGGGCCTGCCAGAGCGGGCGCGGGCTCGACGCCTGGGAACACAAGCTCCCGACCTTCGAGCCGGGCACCGACCTGGCGACACGTCGGGCGCTCAACCGGTGCATCGACGCGTCCGCCGAGCTCATCCCCGGCCTGCTGCCCGGATCGGCGGACCTCACACAGAACACGGGCGTGAAGCTCGAACACGGTGTCGACCAGTCCTCCCCGTCTCCGCAGGGCACCCAGGTCCACTACGGAGTGCGCGAGCACGCCATGGGCGGGATCATGAACGGTCTGGCCCTGCACGGCGGTGTCCTACCGATCGGGGGGACCTTCTTCATCTTCAGCGACTACATGCGCCCCGCCGTGCGACTGGCCGCGTTGAGCGAGGCACACGTCATCTATTCGTGGACGCACGACTCGGTGGGCCTTGGTGAGGACGGCCCCACTCACCAGCCCGTCGAGCACCTGGCCTCGCTGCGGGCGATGCCCGGTCTGCGTTTGATCCGGCCTGCGGACGCCAACGAGTGTGCACACGCCTGGCGAATCGCGGTCGACTCCGACGGGCCCACGGGCCTCGTCCTGTCACGGCAGTCGATCCCGGTGCTCGAGGCCACGGCGGGGGCCTTCGACGGCGTCTGCCGTGGCGGATACGTGCTTGCCGAGGCACCGGGAGGAACACCCGACGTCGTCCTGGTGTCCTCGGGAAGCGAGGTCCATGTTTGCTTGGAGGCAGCCGCCCTGCTGGCCGACGGGGAGCCGGGCGACCAGATCGCTGCGAGGGTGGTCTCGCTTCCGTCGTGGGACCTCT
>JBELAS010000094.1:0-6104 GCA_049508615.1 Acidimicrobiales bacterium | reverse complement strand
CTTATCCTGGATCTGCTGGGAAATCCTGTGGTGGCGCAGTTCGGAGCGCTGCCAGAACGCCCGACCGAGATCTGGCAAATGCGCTCGGACAGCACCAGGGCCCGCCGACTGCTCGGCTGGAAGCCGCGGCACTCGCTGACGGACGGGCTCGAAAAGACGATCGCGTGGTACCGGGAGGAGCTGTCCGACCCTGTTTCACCGTTCATAGTGTGAAGACTCCCGGGCGATTCGACCCTCGCGAATGGTCGTCGCCTCTGCGTGCGCGTTCCTTTGAACGCGACGACGCCTCCTGAGGCGTATTGCCTCAGGAGGCGTCGTTCGGTGTCAGATCGTTCGGTGTCAGATCAAAGAGGAGGCAGCCCTGCCACGCTCAGGCTGACCGAAATGGTGAGCGAGGACTTTCCTGCGCTCATAGGAAGGCCGAGGAGAAGATTCGAGCCCCAGGCGAGGATCGCCGGACAGGTCTTCGAAGGCTGTATCGCCGGGACGGTGAAGGCGTTGGCGACGAGCTTCCCGGTTAGCACTGCCGTCCCCGCTGACAGGTTCTGCGTGCCCGTGAGCGTCGTGCCCGTGAGCGACCCGCTAGTCCCCGTTGTGAGCACTGGCGTGATGGGGCCGATGTTGCACTTGAAGCCGAGCAGGTTGACCGTCGAGGTGAGCGATTGGCCTGCAGTCTGCTGGGTAGTCGCGGCCCCGTTTAAGACGTTGACGGTGCTAATCGCAGTGCCCGTCAAGTCGGTGTTCACGGCCGTCGTGGCCGGCGCTGAGATGAGCCCGAACAGCGTCACGGTACCCGGCGCGAACGAGACGTTCGCAGCGGGCGCGTCGATGTTGAAACCAGCGGTGAGGGTGGTGCCCGAGATACTGAGGCTCGTCTGTGTGAGCTGCCCACAGGCAGTGCCGTTCACCCCAAAGCTCTTGGCGGCGGTGCCGAGTACGATTTGTCCGTTGGAGAAGGTGGCGGCGAACGTTATCCCGCTCGCCGGACAGGCCACGGATGTGGCCGACGCCGGGGTCGCAGCGGGGATGATCACCGCCAGCATCAAGGCGAGCGGTAGGGCGGCGAAGAGCGTGGCAAAGAGGTGCCTCACACGGCACCGCGGCATAAGCTGAGAACCCATCGGGCTCCCTCCTTCTGTCTGGTCGCTGCCATCTCATCGACGCCGACTGTTCGAGGCGTCCACTCCTCAGCCACGACACACCGAATTTTATATTCTGACCGCGGCTAGACCCGCAACTGTCCTGTCTGGCATCTTACGAACAGCCCACCGCGGGTCATATCGTCAGGATTGACGAAATTGCCGCTCGTCGTAGTTACCGCGACCGTCTGGGTCACAGCGTTAGCTTTACCAGGATACGAAACGTATGAGGGATCGTCCGCTCCAGTCGCAAGATGCTGACGGGCTCCTCATTTCCGGCCCTCGGGCACAGGCAATCGTCGGTGCGACCAGTATCCGGGTATGCGGCTGAGCGCAGTCAGTGCCACCGGCCCGGTCGCCTGGATCGCGGTGAGCCTCGTGTCCTAGAACCTGTTTCAGATTGAATGTCGGAATCGTGTGCGAAGGACCGGTGCCACCTCCGAGGCGCAGGCACCTTGGTCGGACGCTCTTCGGCCGAGGCCTCATCGCAATGTCGGGCAGGTCGCTTCGCGGCGAGTCGTGCACGCACCTCCGGGGCGTAGGCACCTTCACCGACGTTCACCGAGAGACGCGAGGGCGACCAGACGACTTGGCGTGTGGCGACGTAGAGTTCCGTCGCAGCATTTTCAGGCAACCCAACCAGTCGAGCTCCGGTAGGGAGCCGCGCGCGGCCGGCAGTCGCGCAGCGAGGAGGTCGGTCATGGAGGTCCGCGACAAGCTGTACATCAATGGCGCATGGGTGTCCTCCTCCGGATCCGGGACCATCGAGGTGGTCAACTCGGCAACCGAGGAGGTAATGGGGACGATCCCGAAGGGGACCGCCGAGGACGTCGACAGTGCCGCGCGCGCGGCATGCGACGCCTTCCCCCAATGGTCCAAGACCTCGGTGGGCGAACGCTCGAAGATGCTCGCCCGGGTCCAGGAGGCCCTCAGCGCGCGCATCGCGGACATCGCGACGTTGATCTCGAAGGAGGTCGGCATGCCCTTCACCCTGGCGAACATCATCCAGGTCGGGCTGCCGATCATGAGCTTCAGCTCGATGTCCCAGATCGTGAGCGAATTCCCCTTCGAAGAGGAGATCGGGAGCTCGCTGGTCGTGCGCGAGCCGGTGGGGGTCGTCGGCTGTGTCACTCCGTGGAACTACCCCCTGCACCAGATCTGCGCCAAGGTCGCCCCAGCCCTCGCGGCAGGGTGCACGGTGGTGCTGAAGCCGAGCGTCGTCGCTCCGTTGAACGTCTTTGCCCTCGCCGAGGTGTTCGACGAGATCGGCCTGCCCCCGGGGGTCTTCAACCTGGTGACGGGGCCCGGATCGGTCGTGGGGGAGGCGATCTCCTCGCACCCGCTCATCGACATGGTGTCTTTCACCGGGTCCACGCGCGCAGGCAAGCGCGTCATGCAGCTCGCGGCAGAGACCGTGAAGCGCGTCGCACTGGAGCTCGGGGGCAAGTCGGCCAACGTCATCCTCGAGGACGCCGACTTGTCGAGCGCGGTGCCCTCGGGGATGTCGGCCTGCTTCTTGAACTCGGGCCAGACATGCTCGGCGCTCACGCGCATGATCGTGCCTCGGTCGCGTCTCGCCGAGGTGGAGGAGCTCGCCGTGGAGGCCGCGGCGACCTACAAGCCCGGCGACCCCTTCGATGCCGAGACGCGTCTCGGACCGCTCGTCTCGGCCAGTCAGCGAGAGCGGGTGCGGAGTTACATCAAGATGGGCCTCGACGAAGGCGCCAAGTTGCTGTGCGGTGGAGTGGAGGCACCCGAGGGGCTGGACAAGGGCTACTTCGTACGCCCCACCGTCTTCTCCGAGGTGACGAACGACATGACGATCGCCCAGGAGGAGATCTTCGGGCCTGTGCTCTCGATCATCCCCTACGACACCGAGGAAGAGGCCATCCGCATCGCCAACGACACCATCTACGGCCTTGCCGGCGGGGTGTGGGCGGGGGACAAGGAGCATGCCGAGGCGGTCGCGCGCAAGCTGCGCACCGGGCAGGTGGAGGTGAACGGCGGCGTCTTCAACCCGATAGCCCCATTCGGCGGGTACAAGCAGTCGGGCATCGGGCGGGAGCTGGGTCGTTACGGGCTGGAGGAGTTCCTGGAGGTGAAGGCCATCCAGCGCTGAGGGCGCTCCGGGGGACGAGTGGGGACCCCTGCTCGACGATGTCGCTGTCGAACGCCGACACCTGACCGGTCCTCTCGGACCGGATCACCACGGACGCGACCGTGTACAGCTCGCTTCGCGGCCTCGCGCCGGAGCCGGCCCTCGGTCAGTGGGATGCGGGTCCTGGGCATCGCAGCCATGACGGGGACGCCCGACACGATGGTGGCTGAACGCATGGTGCCGGACCGAGGTGTCGGGGTCCATAGGAACCCCGACACCTCGTGCGGTGCTTCACCTTGCGCATCTCCACGGCCCTGCGGCTCGTGGGTCGCGGCCTCGCCACGCTGTTTCGGATCACGTGTCTTGACGGTGTGGTCGCGAGGTGTCACGATATATCGTGATAGTCCGGGATCGACAGCACCCGGGAGAACGACAGAGCCCGGGGAACACTCGGGAGCAGGGAGGACGAAGTGGACGCAGGGTCGAATTCGAGGGGTCGTGAGCACACGTTGCGGGGATCGTCTGGATCGACAGGCAGAGGTCGCCACGGGGTCGCGGACGGGGCCAGGGGCAGAGGGCGCCAGAGGCGGCGGGATCTGTGGTGGGAGGACTGGGGTCCCGAATGGGGCGGTTCGTTCAGAGGCGGGGGCCGGCGCATGCGCCGTGGGGACATCCGCACTGCGCTGCTCGCGGTGCTGGCCGAGGGCCCCGGTCACGGCTACGAGATCATCAACCGCTTGGAGGAGAAGAGCGGAGGCATGTGGCGCCCGAGCCCCGGCTCGGTGTACCCGACGCTGCAGCTCTTCGAGGACGAGGGACTCGTGCGATCCGACAATCGGGAGGGAAAGCGCGTCTACGAGCTCACCGACGCCGGGCGGACCGAGGCCGCCGAGCGTGCCGAGCGTTTCGGCAGAACGCCTTGGGAGACAGAAGCCGGTCAGGGACCCGGCCGTCACGAGGGCTTCCGGGGGCTGCGCAAGGCGGGCGAGCGGCTCGGGCCGGTGATCCCCCTACTCCTGATGGCACTCAAGCAGGTGGGCATGAGCGGTGACTCTGCCGAGCTCGAGCGGGCGTCCGCCGTGGTGCAAAGGGCGACCAAGGAGCTGTACCAGATCCTGGCGGGGGACTGAATTCTCAGGTCCGCCACCGAGCATGCTCGGGCCTTTGCGGCGTGGACGCGTTTGCCGATCAGCGAGCGATCGAGCCATCGAGCCGGCGAGCCATCGAGCTAGGCGCCCATGGCGTGAACGCCGCCGTCGACGTGGACCATCTCACCGGTGGTCATGGAGAACCAGTCCGACAGCAGTGCCACGCACGCACGGGCGACAGGCTCGCCGTCGGTGACGTCCCAGCCGAGCGGCGCACGGTCTCCCCATGTGTCCTCGAACGTCTTGAAGCTGGGGATCGACCTGGCCGCCATCGTGCGCACCGGCCCTGCTGCGACGAGGTTCACCCTCACCCCCTCCGGCCCGAGGTCACGAGCCAGGTAACGGGCCAGTGACTCGAGCGCCGCCTTGGCGACGCCCATCCAGTCGTAAGCGGGCCACGCCACGCGCGCGTCGAAGTCGAGGGCGACGACCGAGGACCTGCCCGCCGCGACCAGCAGAGGTCGCAAAGCACCGACGAGAGCCTTCAACGAGTAGGCCGAAACCTCGAGGGCCTGCGCCACGTCGCCCCAGCCGGCGCGCAAGATGTCTCCCCCGAGGCAATCGGCCGGGGCGGAGCCGATCGCGTGCAGTAAGCCGTCGAGCCGCCCCCAGCGGGCAGAGAGGTCATCGGCGGCCGCCTGGAGGTGTTCGGGCCTGGTGACGTCGATCTCGATCACGTCGACGGGCGCCGGCAGCTTGCGTGCCACACGCCGGGTGAGTGACAGCCCTCGCCCGGCTCCCGACAGGACGATCTCAGCCCCTTGCTCCTGGGCGACGCGGGCCACTCCGAACGCCAAAGACGCGTTCGTCAGCACGCCGGTGACGAGGATGCGTTTTCCGTCTAGTAGTCCTGGCACGCTGCCGGACCCTACCCGAGCTTCCCATAGGTCTGGGGAGGATCTGGGAGCGCCAGCTGAGTCTCCTACAGGTCGTTCGACGGTGGGGAAGCTCTGGCGCCGTGTGCAAGGGTGGAGCGGTGCGCGTGGGGATCCTCGGTGGGACAGGGCCACTCGGCCGTGGTCTGGCGCTACGGCTGGCGGATGCGGGGGTCTCGATCAGCCTCGGGTCACGGGACCCGGCGCGTGCCGATGCGCTGGCCGCCGAGCTGGTCGGACGGTGGCCGGGGCGCGAGCTGGCGATCGTCGGGGTGGCCAACAGCACTGCCGCCCAGGCCGAGATCGTCGTGGCGGCAACTCCTTGGGAGGCGGCGGTGCCGACCGCGAGCGAGCTGGCCGAGTCGCTGCGCGGCAAGGTGGTGGTGTCGGTCGCGAACGTCATCGTGAAACGAGGTCGCGAGATGTTCGCACTGGCGCCGCCGAGGGGGTCGGTAGCAGCTGCACTTCAGGCTGCTCTGCCGGACGCCGCGGTAGTCGCCGCCTGCCATCACCTCCCTGCCGGTCCTCTCGGGGACCTGGACGCGCCCCTCGATGCTGACGTTCTCGTGTGCTCCGATCATCCCGAGGCGACGGAGACCACGATGGCGATGCTGGGGGTCGTGGAGGGGCTGCGCCCGCTCGATGCCGGGAGCCTGGCTGCCGCTGGGGCCATCGAGGCGTTCACAGCAGTGCTTGCGGGCTTGAACATGCGCTATCGAGCGCGCAGCACGCTGCGGCTCGCCGGGTTGGACAACGTTGCGCCACGGGGTGGCTCTGCGCCGTGATGCGGCTTTACGACACGGTTCGGCGCGAGATCGTCGAGTTCTCGCCGGGTCCCATGGTG
>JBELAS010000093.1:0-6123 GCA_049508615.1 Acidimicrobiales bacterium | reverse complement strand
TCCCCTGGCCAGGCGCCTGGCGCACGTACTCGAGGAGATCGAGGGCGCGGCGGTTACCTCCGGCACCTTGGACGTCGCCTTCTATCGCGACGACATCGGCATCCGTCCGGTGCTCCCCGAGGCCGTCACCGACATCCCTGGCGACCTCGTCGGGCAGCTGGTCGTGTTGGTGGACGACGTGTTGTTCACGGGCCGAACGGTGCGTGCCGCTCTCAACGCGTTGGCGGACTATGGCCGGGCGCGGGCGGTGCAACTCGCGGTCATGGTGGACCGCGGTCATCGTGAGATCCCGATCCGTCCCGACTACGTAGGGAAGAACATGCCGACGCGAATAGACGAGCAAGTGGACGTCAGCCTCGACGGCGTGATGCTCGGAGACGTGGTCCCGCGGTGACGGCTCACCAAGAAGCGCTCACCGAGCAGCGCCGCGCCGTAATCGGCGCTGACGTGGCTCCGGCCCCGGCAGACGTCACAGATGGCCGGCATCACCTGTTGTCGGTGTCCGACCTCGGAGCCGAGGGCATCGAGGAGGTGCTGCGGGTCGCCGACGCGTTCGTCGAAGTTAGCAAGCGCGCCATCCCGAAGGTGCCGGCTCTGCGTGGCAGGACTGTGGTGACGCTCTTCGTGGAGGAGTCGACACGCACGAAGCTGTCGTTCGAGACGGCGGCCAAGCGGCTGTCAGCCGACGTCCTGTCCTTCGGTGCTTCCTCGTCTTCGCTGAAGAAAGGCGAGTCGCTGCGTGACACCGTGGAGACGATCGCCGCGATGGGAGTGGACGCCTTCGTGATCCGGCACCCGGCTGCCGGTGCCCCCGCTGCGGTGGCCCGGTGGGTCGACGCCTGTGTCTTGAACGCAGGCGACGGCTGGCACGAGCACCCTACTCAGGCGCTGCTCGATTGCTGCACGATCCGCCAGGTCTTTGCCGAGCGAGAAGGCCGGGCGCCGGCGGAGACGGGGGTGCAGTGTTTCAAGGGCCTGCGTGTGGCCATTGTCGGAGACATCCGCCACAGCCGTGTCGCGCGGTCGAACGTGCTCGCGCTCAGTGCCCTGGGGGCCGAGGTGACGCTGGTGGCGCCTGGGACGCTCCTGCCCCCAGCTGTCGAGACTTGGCCGGTGGTCGGCACGTCGCACGACCTGGACGCGGTGCTTCCGAGAACGGACGTGTGCTACTTGCTGCGCCTGCAAGCCGAACGTGGCGCGGGCCGCTTCTTGCCATCCGTGCGCGAATACGCGGCAGCCTTCGGGCTGGACGCCCGGCGCGCGGCTTCGCTGGCCGACGGGGCGCTCGTGATGCACCCCGGACCGATGAACCGCGGCGTCGAGATCGCCGACGAGGTGCCCGACCTACCCCGCTCGGTCATCCTGCGGCAGGTCGCCAACGGCGTGGCAGTGCGCATGGCGGTGTTGTTCATGTTGCTCGGTACGCCACAGGGCAGGAGCCCGACCGGAGCTCTTGCCAACCTGGAAGATGCCTGGGAGACGAATGGTGCCTGAGCCCGCCGGAGGGCGACCTGTGACAGGTCGCGGCGCGCGGCGCGCACCTGGTTCGCTGCCGACCGTGGTGATCCGCGGCGGAACCGTCGTCGACGAGAGCGGGGAGCGGCGGGCCGACGTCGTGTGCGCGGGTGGCAACGTGGCAGCGGTGGGTGAGGGTCTGGAGGTCCCCAGCGGTGCGACCGTTCTCGATGCCGGTGGGTGCCTGGTAGCACCCGGGTTGGTCGACCTGCACGCCCACCTGCGCGAGCCGGGGAACGAGGACGCCGAGTGCATCGAGACCGGGGCGCGCGCCGCCGCGCTCGGAGGGTTCACGGCGATAGTGGCCATGCCGAATACAGATCCCCCCCTCGACAACGCCGCGGTCGCGTCGGAAGTGCTGGCGCTGGGCGCCGGCGCGGCCTGCAGGATCGCGGTGGCAGGGGCGATAACCGTGGGACGCGCCGGCGAACGTCTCGCGCCCTTGGGGGAGTTGGCAGCCCTCGGGGTCCGGCTCTTCACCGACGACGGGGCAGGCGTCCAGGATTCCGGCGTCATGCGGCGCGCCCTGGAGTATGCCCGGGGGCTAGGGGTCACCCTCGCCGAACACTGCGAGGATCACGCGCTCGCTTGCGGCGCGGCGATGCACGAGGGGGAGTGGTCGAGCCGGCTGGGTGTGCCTGGGGCGCCTGCCGAAGCCGAGGAGCTCATGGTGGCGCGCGACATAGCGCTCACACGCTTGACGGGAGGTCGGCTGCACCTGCTGCACCTGTCCTCAGCCGGTTCGGTGGCGCTGCTGGCGGCCGCCAAGGCGGAAGGACTTGCCGTGACAGCGGAGGTCACGCCCCATCACCTCGCGTTCACCGATGCCGATCTCGCGGGCTACGACACGGCGTTCAAGGTCAACCCGCCGTTGCGCACGGCCGCCGATGTCGCGGCGCTTCGTGAAGCATGCGCGATCGGGTCCCTCGACGCAATTGCCACCGACCATGCGCCGCACCGGCCCGAGGCCAAGGACGCCCCCCTGTCCGACGCTGCCTCGGGGATGCTCGGGCTCGAGACGGCGCTGGCTGTCGCGCTAGGTGCACTGTGCGGTGGTGACGGCGCGCGGTTGCACGCCACGGGCGCGCGACGAGCACCCGGGCGTGGCGGCCGGAGGCGCAATGGTGAAGGAGGTGGCTTCGACGGGGCGGGCAACGGGGCGCTGTCGCGCTTGACGGCCTGCGACGTCGTCGGGCTGATGTCGTGGCGGCCGGCGCGCATCAGTCAGATGTCACTCTGTCAAGGTGGCGACCAGGGTGGTCCGATCACGCCCGGCGCTCCCGCGAACCTTTGCATCTTCGATCTGAAAGAGAGCTGGGTCGTCGATCCGGTCCGGATGGCTAGCCGGAGCCGCAATACGCCGTGGGCGGGTCGGACCTTGACCGGCCGTGTCCGCCACACGATACGCGCCGGCGAGCCGGTGGTGGTCGGCGCCGAGGCACAGAGGTGACGACCGCGCCTTCCGGCGCCCCGGGACGGGGCACCGACGGCGCCGGCGGGTGGAGCGATCCCACTGGAGAACGTTCTGTGGCGCTCCTCGTTCTCGCCGACGGGGAGGTGTTCGAGGGCGAAGCCATCGGGGCTGCGGCCCCGGGTGGCCTCGCTCGCGGGGAGCTCGTGTTCAACACGGTGCTAAGTGGGTACCAGGAGGTCCTCACGGACCCGAGCTACGCCGGTCAGGTCGTCGCCTTCACCTACCCCCACATCGGGAATTACGGGGTCAGCCCGTCCGATGACGAGGCCCGGCGCCCGTGGTGCCGCGGTGTCGTGGTGCGCGACCTCCCTGTACGTCCCTCTTCGTGGCGCGCAGCCGGATCACTTGAGGACTTCCTGGTCCGAAACGGGATGCCGGGGATCTCCGGGGTCGACACGCGCCGGCTCACCAGGCACTTGCGCGAAGACGGCGCCATGGGATGCGCGTTCGGCACCGCGGACGAATCGCAGCTTCGCGCGGCGGCAGTGGCAGAGCCCGGCACCACCGGGCGGGATCTCGTCTCGGAGGTGACCACCCGTGCGTCCTACGAGCGGGGCTCGGGACCGCTTCGGGTGGTGGCCTACGACTTCGGGGTGAAAGAGACCATGCTGCGCAGCTTGGGTCGGCTCGCCGCGCTCACCGTCGTGCCGGCCTCTTTCCCGGTGGCGAAGACCCTGGACATGGAGCCCGACGGCGTGCTCTTGTCGAACGGACCCGGCGACCCCGCGGCTCTCGGAACCCAGGTTGGCATAGTCTCCGAGCTGCTCGGGAAGGTGCCCATCTTCGGCATCTGCCTCGGCCACCAACTGCTCGGCGCGGCCCTCGGGGCCCGCACGTTCAAGCTTTCCTTCGGGCATCACGGTGGCAACCATCCCGTTCGCCGGCTCGACACGGGCCAGGTCGAGATCACGAGCCAGAACCACAACTACGCGGTCGATGCCGCTTCTTTGCCCGAACATGGCGCCAGCGCCACTCAGGTCACCCACGTGAACCTGAACGACGGTGTGGTCGAGGGCATCCGCTGCCGCAACCTGGCGGCATTCGGGGTGCAGTATCACCCCGAGGCAAGCCCCGGCCCGCACGACGCGCGCTACCTGTTCGAGGAATTCCGCAAGCTGATGGAGGAAGAAGCCGCAGGCAGCTTGCCCATCGGGTCTTCGGTTTCGCCTCGTCGCCGAGCCGGCCGGGACCCTGCCCAGCCGGCCGTGCCTGCATCTGGCGGTGCAGGCACCATGCCCGACGGTTCTGTCACTCACGAGGTCGACGTCTGATGCCCCGACGAACCGACATCGAGACGATCCTCGTTATCGGTTCGGGTCCGATCGTGATCGGCCAGGCATGCGAGTTCGACTACTCGGGCTCCCAGGCGTGTCGTGTGCTCAGCGCCGAGGGATACCGCGTCGTGCTGGCCAACTCGAACCCTGCGACGATCATGACCGATCCGGAGCTGGCCGATCGCACGTACGTGGAGCCGCTCGACGCTGACGTTCTTACCGCGATAGTCGAACGCGAGAGGCCCGAGGCGATCCTCCCCACCCTCGGGGGGCAGACAGGCCTGAACCTGGCGATGGAGCTCGTAGGTCGCGGGGTGCTCGACCAGTTCGAAGTGGAGCTCATCGGGGCGAACGCAGCGGCGATTGCCACCGCCGAGGACCGTGACCGGTTCAAGCAGGCCATGGGGGAGATAGGACTGGAGGTTCCCGCGTCCGGCTTCGCCTGCTCCTTGGAGGAGGCGATGGCCGTGGGAGACGCCGTGGGCTTCCCGCTCATGGTGCGTCCCAGCTTCGTCCTAGGGGGGGCGGGCACCGGCACCGCGCTAGATAGCGGGGCCCTCGCCCGAGTAGCGGCGGAAGGGCTCGCCGCAAGCCCCGTGTCACGAATCCTGATCGAGCGCTCGATAGGTGGATGGAAGGAGTTCGAGCTCGAGGTGATGCGTGACCGTGCGGACAACTGCGTCGTGGTGTGCTCGATCGAGAACCTCGACCCCATGGGAGTCCACACAGGCGATTCGATCACAGTCGCTCCAGCGCAGACTCTCTCCGACGTCGAGTACCAGGCCATGCGAGACGACTCGTTTGCATGTATCCGGCGCGTCGGCGTGGAGACCGGGGGGTCGAACATCCAGTTCGCCGTGGACCCGGCGGACGGTCGGCGACTGGTGATCGAGATGAACCCGCGTGTCTCGCGCTCTTCCGCGTTGGCGTCGAAGGCGACGGGCTTTCCCATCGCGAAGATCGCTGCACGCTTGGCCGTCGGCTACACGCTCGACGAGATCGCCAACGACATCACGGGTGCCACCCCTGCGAGCTTCGAGCCCACTATCGACTATGTGGTGACGAAGATCCCGCGCTGGGCGTTCGAGAAGCTTCCCGGGAGCGTCGATCGTCTGGGAACGCGTATGCAATCAGTGGGGGAGGTGATGGCCATCGGCCGCACGTTCCCCGAATCCCTGCAGAAGGCCCTTCGCTCGCTCGAACAAGGGCGGGCAGGCCTGAACGCGGACCCGGCCGAGTCTGCTTATGACCTGCTCGACGACGAGGAGCTCATGACCCGGGCGTGCGAGCCGACTCCGGAACGGGTCTTTCAGATGGAGGCGGCCCTGCGGCGGGGCATCACCTCCGACGCTCTTGCGGAGTCCACGGGTGTCGACCCGTGGTTCGTCGACCAGCTGGGGAGGATCGCCGCGGCACGGTTGCGGATCGAGGCACTCGCGCGCGCCGGCAGAGGGGTAGAGGGGCTCGACCGCAGGACCTGGCGTGAGGTCAAGCGTCTCGGCTTCTCCGATGCGCAGATCGCGTACCTGCTCTCGGGGCATCTCGCTGCCGACGCGCAGGGTGGGCTCCTCCTTCAGGGCTTGCCAGACGGCGAGAGCGCCCCCGCCGGTGACGCGATGGTCAACGAGGCGGAGGTGCGGGCCGCGCGCCTGGAGGCGGGGGTGCGGGCCACTTTCAAGACCGTGGACACTTGCAGTGCCGAGTTCGCGGCCCGCACCCCGTACAACTACTGCACCTACGAGGACGAGGACGAGGTGGGCCCGAGCGACCGGCCTCGTGTCGTGATCCTCGGGTCGGGGCCGAACCGCATCGGCCAGGGCATCGAGTTCGACTATTGCTGCTGCCATGCCGCCTTCGCGC
>JBELAS010000092.1:0-6218 GCA_049508615.1 Acidimicrobiales bacterium | reverse complement strand
AACCGCAGCGAGGCCGAGTTCGCCGGCTACTCCAGCGCCCTCGACTATCTGAATCAAAAGGACCCAGGGGAGCTGAGCGTCGGACTCATTCTGCATCTGCACCGGCTCCTGTTCTCCTTCGCCGAAGGGGGAGGTGGCCACTTCAAGATGGACGACAATCTCGTCGTCGACCGCTTGCCCGACGGGTCTCGTGACGTCCGCTTCCAGCCGGCCAGTGCCGCCGACACTCCGTTCTTCATGGAAGAGCTCGTCTCCCGCAGCCACGCCGCTCTCCAGAAGGCGGGGCTTCACCCATTGATCGTCACCGCAGCATTCGCCCTGGACTTACTCTGCATTCATCCCTTCGCAGACGGCAACGGCCGCGTCGCGCGCCTTGCTACGTCGTACCTGATGGATCGAACCGGTTACAGAGTCGGCCGCTACGTCAGCCTGGAGCAGCTGATCTACGACACGAAGGACGACTATTATGACGCCCTCGGCGCGTCCACCACCGGCTGGTTCGACGACGGGCGCCACGATCTGTGGCCATGGGCTCGTTACCTCCTCGAGCGGGTCGGCGAAGCATATGGCCGCTTTGAGGAGCGGATTGCCGCTGGTACCTCGGGCGGGACCAAGCAGGACCGAGTACGAGATTTTGTCCTGCTGCACGCTCCAGCGACGTTCACCATCGCAGCAATACGTCGAGCCGTACCCGGCGTGAGCGACAACACGATTCGGATAGTTCTCGCTGAGCTCAAGGAGAAAGGCAGTATCACCAACGACGGTTCCGGCCGTGGCGCCGCCTGGCGGCGGCTTTGAGTACGGCGGTTACAATCCGAATTCTCGCCGCCCCAACCGTGCCGGCCGCCTCCCAAGGAAGTGTTACTGCTCAATGGCGCAATCGAGTATTCGCGTAGTACGCGACAGGTCTGCGAGGTCTTCAGCCGGTTCGCCTCCGAATTGAGGGCAGGCAACGTGATACTTGCCTATGGACAACAAACGGCCGCGAAGGCCGGAGGTCATCCGTGAGAACAACCTTGAGAACCAAACGTCCGGAAACCGATGCAACTCCCGGTCTGTCCCGGTCTCTCTTGGCACGGCGTTTTCCCAGGACGCTTGCCCTAGGCCGCTTCTGGTCACTAGCGGTCTCTCCTGGGAATTGGGCCGGGGCGGCTTGACAGGCCGGCGTGCACTCCAGACTGCACCACAGGACCCTACATACTTTCCCTTGTCAGGGGCTTGTCTCACCCCTTGCCAGGGGTCTATCTCACTTCTGCTTGCCTCCCCGCAACCCCTGTGAGAACCCTGGTGAGATCCACGTGCTGTCAGGTTGGTACCTGAAGCCACGATGCTGGGAAGTCGCACACGCCAGCGGTACCGGAAGGCGTGTACAGGGACCGCACGAGGGTGACGTGGTACTCCAAGGCCACCGTCGGCTGAGATGCTTCGACCACGGGACTCGTCTCGAAACCGTACCCTGGCTGAAGAATGCCAGGCTGGTTCAAGATCGCCCCAACAGAGATCGCCCAAACGGAAGCGAGGTGGATATGCAGTACGTGAATCTGGGAAAGACGGGGCTCAGGGTGTCACGGGTGTGCCTTGGCATGATGAGCTTCGGCAACGACAGCGACCGGGCCTGGGTCCTCGACGAAGATGCGGCCGAGCCCATCGTGCGGACCGCAGTGGAAGGGGGCATCACGTTCTTCGACACCGCTGACACTTACTCCGGTGGAGCAAGCGAGGTGGCCACCGGGAAGTTGGTCGGCAAAATGCTCAGCCGTGACGAAACGGTCATTGCCACCAAGGTCTTCATGCCGGTCACCCCAGGTGAGAATGGCGGTGGGTTGTCGCGCAAACACATTCTCTCGGGTATCGACGCGTCTCTACGACGATTGAATATGGACTACGTCGACCTCTACCAGATCCATCGATGGGACGACCGCACGCCCATTGAGGAGACGATGGGTGCATTGCAGGACGTGGTGCACGCCGGAAAGGCACGCTACGTCGGAGCGAGCTCGATGTTCGCGTGGCAGTTCGCAAAGGCCCAGAACACCGCGAAGGAAGAGGGCTGGACACGGTTCGTGTCGATGCAGAACCACTACAACCTCCTCTACCGGGAAGAGGAGCGAGAGATGATCCCCCAGTGCATGGACCAGGGCGTCGGTGTCATACCGTGGAGCCCGTTGGCACGTGGGGTTCTGACTGGGAATCGCACCCGAGAGGGCGAGCGGCGTACCACCCGGTCAGGCTCAGATCCCTTCTCCGACCACCTCTACAACCAGCCATCGGACTTCGATGTCGTGGACCGTGTCGCCGAGCTGGCCGCCGAGCTAGGCATCCCACCCGCCCAGGTGGCGCTGTCGTGGCTGCTGCACCGGCCCGGAGTCACGGCCCCGATCGTGGGCGCTACCAAGCTGTCACATATCGAGGACGCCTTGGCCGCCGAGCAGTTGTCGCTCAGTCCTGACGAGGTGAGGCGATTAGAAGAGCCCTATGTTCCGCACCCGGTTCTTGGTCACCTCTGATCCTTGTGTTCATCCTCATTCGGTGCGCAACGGGTGCCAGCCTTCCGACTTGAGCCTGAGAGCGCCCCGCAACTACCGGCGCCGTACGCGCATCCGATGGAGCCGTCACGTCGAAGCACGCGTGGCCTCCCGGGCGGAGTTGTCAGAGGAGGCCGCGGCCCGCGCCGATGCAGATTTCGTTGTCGTTGCAGGCTTCTTCGGTCGAGTGCCACAGCAGAGCATCGGTGTGCCATTCGCCGAGACGCCCGGTAGACAGTTGTCATGCTCTTTGTAAGGGAGACGACTCGATGCGAGTGATCGACGCCTGGATGCAGCACCCGAATGCCACCTTCCTTCGCGCGCCGATGTTCGACTCGCTGCGCCGATGGGCTCAAGGCGACCTGGTGGCAGGAGAGGTGCCGCCAGAGCTCACGTTGGAAGCCATGGACGCCGCGGGCGTCGAGCTGGGGATGCTGTGTGCCTGGTGGGGACCGCAGGGGCCGCTCATTTCCAACGACGAGGTGGCGGCTCTGGTGGCGCGCTGGCCCGAGCGCTTCGTCGGGGTGGCATCGGTGGATCTGGCCCGTCCCATGGAGGCTGTGAGGGAGCTGCGCCGCTGCGTTGAGGTGCTCGGTTTCCGCGCCCTTCGTATCGTGCCTTGGTTGTGGAACTTGGCGCCCGACGACCGGCGCTACTACCCCCTCTACGTCGAGTGCATCGAGCTCGGCGTCCCGTTCTGCACCCAGGTCGGGCACACCGGCCCGCTGTGCCCTTCCGAACCGGGCCGGCCCATCCCATACCTGGACACCGTGGCTCTCGATTTTCCGGAACTCGTAGTCGTGGCCGGTCACATCGGCTATCCGTGGACGACGGAGATGATCGCCCTCGCCACGAAGTACCCCAATATCTACATCGACACCTCGGCCTACAAGGCCTCCCGCTATCCAGCCGAGCTCGTCGACTACATGCGGTCACATGGCCGGCGCAAAGTGCTGTTCGGGTCCAACCATCCCGCCTGGCCCGCAGCTGAGTGCCTCGCCGATTTCGAGATGCTCGAGCTCGATGACGAAACGGCACAGATGTTCCTTCACGACAACGCCGAGCGTGTGTTTCGCCCTCACGGCGGCCGAGCGTGACGCAGAGGGATATCAGACTCCGCTGTCCCGCCTTGGCAAGCAGCTCAGGTAAGCGATCCAGGTCGTCGTGAGCTGTGGCGTACGATTCTTTCGCCGAGGTCACACCCATCCGAGGCTTGCAGGCATCATGTAGAGGCTGAAGACGATGACCAGCAGGCACAGCGCCGTCGCTACGACGCGGTAACGCCCACGCATCCGGTGTTCGACCGGCAACGCCCGTGATTCGAGGGCCAGCAAGAAGCCGAGGACGATCGGCAGGAGGAGCGCGTTCATCACCTCGACGGCGATTACCAGGTGGACGAGGTCCAAGCTGAAGAGCACGAGGACTGCTCCGAGAACATGGGCAAGCGCGTAGGTGACGTAGAACTTGACGCTCTGGCGGCTGGGTCTCTTGTTCAGGGTGTGGGTCCACGCGAAGACCTCGGAGATCCCCCAGGCGCCCGCAAGTGACGCGACCAGAGCAGCCACCAGGCCGGCGCCGAGCACCGCTCCGCCGAGGAGAACCTTTGCACCGATCGCGCCCAGGAACGGCTGAAGCGCAGAAGACATGTCCCCCACGGTGTTGAGCGCTGCCCCTGGATGGTGAAGACCCACCGTGGCCGCGAAGGTGAGCACCACCACGATCATGATCAGCTGGGTGAGGACCGCTCCCACCGCGGTGTCTCGGCGTTCACTGCGGATGTGACGAGGTAGAAGCCCCTTGTCGATCACCGCTCCCTGCTGGTAGAAGATCATCCACGGCATGATCACCGCGCCGACGTTGGCGGCGAGCAACTCCACGTAAGCGCTGTTCCCGAGCGGAAGGTGTCCCAGGCCTTGACCGATTGCATGGAGGCTTGGGTGAGCCATCACCATCGCTGGGATGAAGACCAGCTCCGCCAACCCGAGCGCAATACCGATGCGCTCGGCCCGCCGGTAGCTGCCGGTCAGCGCGATGCCGATCAGGAACGCTGCAGCGACCGGGACGCTCAGAATGCGGGGGATGCCGAACAGCTCACCCACCCCGGCAACGCCAGCGAACTCGGTGACCAGCGCGCCGATGCCCGAAGCCAAGAGTGTACCGGCCGATAGCAGTGCCCATCTGCGCCCGAAGCGATCGCGGATGAGCGCTGCATGGCCCTTGCCGGTATGGATGCCGAGGCGGACCGTCATCTCCATGACGACGTAGAGGACCGGGATGAGCACGAGCTGGGGCAGGACCATCCGGTAGCCCCACTGGGCTCCGGACTTCGCGGCTGTAACCAGGCTCCCGACGTCGGTGTCGGCGAGCATTACCACGAGTCCAGGGCCCCACACCAACAGGAGCCCCGCGAAGAGCCAGCGGTGGCCGCGGGAGCGCTCGCGCCAGGCGGCCGATTCCGAGGCTGGGGCTCTCGCGGAAGGAATGGCTCGGTACGCCATCGTCAGAAAGTTAGGTTAGCCTCACCTAACTTTATCGGCCAAACCTGCTGAAACGCGTGAGTTCCATGGCGCTCGGGATCCTGCGAGCCGATTCGTCCAGGCCAACCCCGAAAGCAGTGACACCGATGAGAACGACATCCTCACATCAGCAAGAGCAGCGCGCCTCGGAGGTCGTCGTTGAGTGGAGCGACAACCAGGCGGTCGGGGAGACAACGAGACGTGGACCAGCGACGGGACGAACGCCTTCGAGCAATCGGAGTGCGGCAGCGGTTGAACGGCGCGATCAGCCCGGCTACCTATACTGGATACACCTAAGGGGTATATCTATCTGTAGGAGGTGAGCGTGCGACGGGGTTACAGCGACGACAAGGAAGCGATCCAAAAGCGCCTGCGGCGCATCGAGGGGCAGGTGCGGGGCCTCCAGCACATGGTCGACGAGGACCGGTACTGCATCGATATTTTGGAACAGATCTCGGCCGCCACCAGGGCACTCCAATCGGTTGCCTTGGAGCTGCTCGACGACCACATGGCCCACTGCGTGGTCGACGCAGTCAAGAGCGGCGAGGATGATGCCACGGCGAAACTGGGTGAGGCCTCCGCCGCCATCGCCCGCCTGGTCCGCTCGTGAACCCAGGCTCCAGGGCCGCGGCTCGCTTGGAACCCGATCGATGACCGGCGTGGTGTTGCTTGCCGGGCTGGGATGGGTCGATGCCACGGGGAGGAGTCTGCGAGAAAGCTTCTTCATGTTCTGGGAGACGCTGTGGCCCCTCGTCTTGGGCTTCGGTCTGTCGGGCGCCGTCCAGGCCTTCGTCAGCCGCGAAACGATGCAGACCAAGTTGGGGGACCACGGACCGGCAGCGGTGACCCGGGCCGCGGGCTACGGGACCGTCTCTTCGTCATGCTCGTATGCCGCGACGGCCATGGCCAAGTCTCTCTTCACGAAGGGAGCGGACTTTGTGGAGGCGCTGGTGTTCATGTTCGCCTCGACCAATTTGGTAATCGAGCTTGGCATCGTGCTCGTCGTGCTGATGGGCTGGCAGTTCGCCGTCAGCGAGTTCGTCGGTGGGGCCATCATGATCGCCCTGCTCACAGTCTTCGGCGGGCTGTGGTTACGAGGCAAGCTGGTGCTCCGGGCGAGGGAGCGCCTGAGGAGCGATTCGCGGCGCGATCACGAGAACGGGCCTTTCGAGAACAC
>JBELAS010000091.1:0-6267 GCA_049508615.1 Acidimicrobiales bacterium | reverse complement strand
ACCTCGCCGCGCTCGCTGCGGACAGCGACAGCTCGAAAGAGCTCGAAAGAGCTGACGCTCGAGACATTGAGCCGGTTCCCGGGCGGTGGCCACAGACCGGGCGGATACGCTGCTTGGATGCAAGACGAGGCAGGAAACGACGGGCGGACACGAACGAATCTCGGGTCCGCGACGGCTCGTGTGCCCGCCAAACGCCTGCCGGCGGACCGCCGCCGAGAGCAGTTACTCGACGTGGCGCTCAAGCTCTTCGCCGGCCGCGGCTTCAACGCCACGACGATGAACGACATCGCCGAGGCGGCCGGGGTCACCAAGCCCCTGCTCTACCAGCACTTCCGCTCGAAACGTGCGCTCTACCTGGAGCTAGCGGACTCCGTGGCCGACAGTCTGCTCGAGGCGATCGGAAAAGCCGCCGCGGAGGCCGAGGGTCCCCGGCAGCAGGTGGAAAGAGGATTGGCCGCCTACTTGCATCTGATGGTTACCCGGTCCGACGCGTTCAACCTGCTGTTCGGGAGCGACGTACCCAACGACCTAGAGCTCTCCCGCGCGGTACGCGGCGTGAAGAGCACCATCGCCGAGGCAATCAATGCCCTCATCGACGCCGGGTTGGAAGAGGACCACCGCCGGATGCTGGCCTACGCCGTGGTGGGCATGGCCGAGGGCGCCAGCCTCCATTACTTCAACACGCGCGCCGTGGGCAACGGGGTGGCAGAGGGCTCCAAGGCGGAAGCGGAGGCTACGAAGCTGGCAGCGCGCCTCGCCGACCTGGCCTGGGCCGGCCTGCGCTCCGTACACCGCGATTGATCAGACGCCGCGCGTGCTGCGATGAACGGTGGCCCGCGCTGGCCCGGCCTGTCTCGGACAGCGTCATTCGAGACGCTCGGCGAGGTCCTCCACAAGCTGTTGGACTTCGCGCGCGCACTCCAGATAGTCGGAGTCGTCCCCACCGGCCGGGTCCTTCACATCACCCTGCGTGTCGGGATGGAGGCTGGCGAGACCGACCCGTCTGACGCGTTGGGAAAGTGGCTCTCGGCCAGCGGGGAGGTTGTCGGCCAGCCAGCGAAGAGTCGCCGTGCGGTCAGCTGCCTCCGGATGGCGGCGGCGCATGTAACGGACGTGTTCTGAGGCCATGGCGATCACGAGATCGGCCTCCTCGACGTCGGACTCGGCGATCTGGCGGCTGCGGTGCGCGGGCGCGTCGAGACCGATCGACACGAGCGCCTCGCGCGTGCGCCGGCTCATCGGCTGGTGCTCGATCACGTGGGTGCCTGCCGTGGTCACTCGTGCCCGGATCCCGTACGCGTCCAGCAAGGCGCCGGCCATTACCGAGCGTGCAGCATTGCCAGTGCAGACCACGAGCACCTGCGGCCGCTCATGGTCGTCTCTTTCGTGTCCGGCTCTCCCCGGGGTTTCGGACGGGTCGACGTTGGTCTTCATCTGCTCGTAGTCGAACTACCCCATGTCACGAGACCGCCGCGCGGCTCTTTGCTCGCGCTCGCTCCGGTGCCGCCTCTGCTGGAACGCAAACGTCGGGGACTTCTCGCGGTCATCAGAAGACGGACGGTACCTCAACCGCGCTGCTCGGTAGCCCGCCCGCCGACCGAGGGCCCGAGTCCCTGCTCGAGAGTCCCGACCGAACGGCCGAGTGCCCGAGTAGCCGCGCTGTTCGAGGGCCCCGACCCAACGGTCAAAGGCTTGATCCAGCGGCCGCGCGCAAAATCCGACCAATCCGGTAAACTTTAGGGGTCGTCGCCACTGAGGAACCACCAGAAGCACCAACAGAGAGGCCATGGATGGCCCTGGACGTGAAATCGCTCTTCAGCTTCCCCAATCCCGTGAACGACAAAGCCGCTCGCGTGGTCGCCGGGGTCGTCGTGGCTATGTGCGGCGCCGCCATCGGCTTCGGCCAACCGTGGTTGCTCGTCCCCCTGACCTACGGTTTCTGGGCTCGCGTGCTCTCCGGACCGAGCCTGAGCCCTCTTGGCCAGCTGGCAACGCGGGTCGTCGCTCCTCGGCTGGGGCCGCCCCGCCCGGTGGCCGGACCACCCAAGCGCTTCGCCCAGGCGATGGGAGTGGGCTTCTCGACCGTCGCGCTGGTGCTGTGGTTCGGCTTCGGCGAGCACACCGCCACTTGGGTCGTGCTCGGCATGCTCGGAGCGGCCGCGTCCTTGGAGTCGTTCTTCGGCTACTGCCTCGCCTGCCGGATCTTCGCTCTGCTGATGAAAGCAGGCGTGATCCCCGAAGAGGTTTGCGCCGCCTGCGCCGACATCAGCCTGCGCCATCCCGAGCTTCAACGGGAACTTACGCGCGCTTGAGAGGATGCGCGCATAGGCGACCGAAAAGGCTGACAGGGAACGACAGAGGTCACCGGGGACCACGACTGCGGCGACGGGTCGATGCGCTCGGTCTGCCTTGCTCGCGTTACTTCTAAGCCTCACCGGCTCGACGATCACAAATTGACGCGAGCCATGTGCTCGGGGGGATAGCGGTCCCCAGCGGCTACCCCTCTCGGGGCTACTCGCTCTATCTCGGCCAGATCCTCGGGTGTGAGCCTGATGTCGAGGGCCACGACGTTCTCCTCCAGCAAGCTGCGCCGCTTGGTCCCGGGGATCGGAACTATGTCGTCGCCTCGGGTAAGAACCCAGGCCAAGGCCAGCTGCGCGGGGGTCACGTCCTTTGACCGCGCAAGCTCTCCCATCTTCTCGACCACGGCGAGGTTCTTGGCGAAATTCTCACCCTGGAACCGGGGACTGAACTTGCGGAAATCGTCGGCACCGAAAGCCCCGGGGCTGGTGATCTTGCCCGACAGGAACCCCCGGCCCAGTGGGCTGTAGGCCACGAAGCCGATGCCCAACTCGCGCACCGGTCGAGCACCCCGTCCTCGGGGTCCCGGCTGAACAGCGAGTACTCCGACTGCAAGGCGGTGACCGGATGCGTGGCGTGTGCCCGCTTGATGGTCGCAGGTGCGGCTTCTGAGATCCCCAGGTGACGGATCTTGCCTGCGTTCACGAGCTCGCTCATCGCGCCCCACGTGTCTTCGACCGGCACGGTGGTGTCCACCCGGTGCTGGTAGTAGAGATCGATATGGTCGACACCCAGGCGTTCGAGGGATGCATCGCAGGCTCTGTGCACGTAATCGGGGTGGCCGTTCACGCCGACCCATGACCCGTCGGACCGGCATTCGTTGCCGAACTTGGTCGCTAGCACTACTTCGTCACGGCGTCCGGCGATCGCACGACCGACAAGACGCTCGTTCGTGAACGGCCCATACATGTCGGCCGTGTCAAGGAACGTGATCCCGAGGTCGAGAGCACGCTGAATCGTGGCGATCGACTCTGCGTCGTCTGCCGAGCCGTAGGACTGGCTCATGCCCATGCAACCCAGTCCCTCGGCCGATACGACCAGGCCCTGTCTTCCCAACGTACGTAGCTGTATCGACATGTCTCCTCGCTTCTCCACCGGTTGCGTCGCGGGTCGACGGCGCGACGACTATCGCGCGCGAGGTTGGGAACGCCACAAACCTTGGACAGCGGCTCGACCCTGGGATCGAGCTCAGGTTCGAGCGCCCGGCCCTCTAGGAGAGTCGGGAGCCCGATAATGCGTCCTGCCAGGTCAGACTACGGGATGCGAATGCCAGAGATGGCCCGGGCGATGATGAGGCGCTGGATCTCTGAGGTTCCTTCGAAGATCGTGTAGACCTTCGAGTCACGGTGCCAACGCTCCACCGGGTGCTCCCGGATGTAGCCGTAGCCGCCCATGATCTGGATCGCCTGCTCGGTCACCCACACCGCGGTCTCGCCCGCGTAGAGCTTGGACATCGAACCCTCGCCAGCGGTGAAAGGCACACGCTTGGCACCCATCCAAGCTGCGCGCCACACGAGCAGCCTAGAGACGTCGACACGCGTCTTCATGTCCGCCAGTTTGAAAGCGATCCCCTGGTTCTCGATGATACGACGGCCGAATGCCTTGCGCTCCTTGGCATATTCGAGCGAGTACTCGTACGCAGCGCGAGCGATGCCGAGAGCTTGCGCACCCACCGTGGGTCGACTGGCTTCGAATGTCGCCATGGCCGCCTGAGAACTGGAGCGCTTTCCTGCACGTGCGCGCGCCAACTTCTCGTCGAGCTTCTCCTTGCCACCGAGAAGGAATCGACCCGGAACTCGAACGTCGTCCAGGACGACCTCACCTGTGTGCGAGGCGCGAATGCCCATCTTCTTGTACTTCTCGCCGGCCGAGAGCCCCGACGTGCCGGCAGGCACGACGAAACTGGCATGACCACGCGTTCCGAGCTCGGGGTCGACGGTCGCCACGACCACGTTCACGTCGGCGATGCCACCGTTCGTGATCCAGCTCTTCGTGCCGTTGATCACCCACTCGTCCTTGGCCTCGTCGTAGACGGCACGGGTGTGAAGCGAGCTCACGTCCGAACCTGCGTCCGCCTCGGAGACGCAGAACGCCGCCAGTTGGACCTTCTCCGGGGTTCCGAAGCACTGCGGACCCCACTCCATCAGCTGCTCGGGGGTGCCGTTCGCAGCGATCCCGGCCAGGCCCAGCGAGCTCCCCGTGATGGCAAGCGCTATGCCCGCGTCTCCCCATGTCAACTCCTCGTTGGCGACGGGCATGGTGAGACCGGTCGGATCGGCGAAGGCCTGGGCGAGGAAGTCGAAAGAGTAAAGCCCGATCTTGGCCGCCTCCTCGATGATCGGCCAGGGCGTCTCCTCGCGTTCGTCCCATTCGTGAGCCGCTGGCCTTATGACACCCTCGGCGAAGTCGTGTACCCACTTCTGGATCTGGAGTTGGTCTTCGTTCAGCTCCATCGAGAAATCGGACATAAGCCTCTCCCTGACTCGTCGGGTCGCTCGGACCCGTCAACCACCGGCCCGCTCCGCGTGAGTGGTCGACCACACTTCTTGCAGTGGAGGACCGAGGATTTCCGTGGGGCCCCGGGCAGAACCTACCCGTTGTTACTCAAGAGTAACCTGGCGTTGTTCCTACCGGCAATCGCCAGATGGATCGCGCGATCTCACCCTCGTGACCAGGCGAGACGCTCGGACGACCGTCGGATCGCCGGGGTCCGATCGATCCGCTCCTCGGGTGTCGTTCGGGCGGACGTG
Source organism: Acidimicrobiales bacterium (assembly GCA_049508615.1). Taxonomy (GTDB): domain Bacteria; phylum Actinomycetota; class Acidimicrobiia; order Acidimicrobiales; family UBA8190; genus Bog-564. The sequence goes on along the minus strand of JBELAS010000091.1, from coordinate 1,156 downwards.
AACTGGTCGGCCGCTCATCGAAGTCACACCACTGCTCGGTCCGGCGACAGGCACTGGTCAACGAGGCGCGACCGCTGCCAGAACCGCGATTGCTCAGCCAGACCGGGCATGCAGGCGGGTCCCCCCCGGCCCGTCCTCGACCACCCAGCCGCCCGCTCGAAGCTCTTCTCGGATGGCATCGGCCCTCGCCCACTCGCCGGCGGCGCGCGCGGCGTCTCGCTCCGCTACGAGCGCCGCGGCAGTGGCGTCGACCTCCTCGTCGCCACTGCGCAAGACGAGGCCCATCGCGCCGCTCAGTACCGCGACGGTGGTAGCCAACGTACGGGCGCCTGTCTCGTCCCCCCCGTCTGCCAACGCATTCGCCCGGCGCACCAGGTCGAATATCCCGGCCAGCGCTGCAGGAGTGTCGAGGTCGTCGTCCATGCGTTCGACGAAAGCGCCGAGTGCGTCGGGATCGGCACCGGCAGCCTCCGCCGCCTCGAAACTCATTCCAGACAGGCGGGCATCCGGAGCGAACCGCCGGGCCAAGGAGTCCAGGCGTACCAGAGCCTCCTCGGCATCGGCGATCGAGTCGGGGGTGACCTCGACCGGAGAACGGTAGTTGCTCTGCAGAAGCAACAGCCGGTAGGCGCGCCCGTCGGCACTGGCCAAGAGATCGGTGAGAGAGATGAAATTCCCGAGGGATTTGGACATCTTCTCCTCGCCCACCTTGACGTGCCCGCAGTGCACCCAGTGGTGCGCGAAATCGCGCCCGAGGGCGACCGCCTGCGCACGCTCGTTCTCGTGATGAGGGAAGGCGAGGTCGATACCGCCACCGTGGAGATCGAACCCTTCGCCCAACAGGTCTAGCGACATCACCACGCACTCGGTGTGCCAACCCGGGCGACCCGGACCCCAGGGCGAGTACCAGGTGGGCTCGCCGGGCTTCGCCTTCTTCCACAAGGCGAAGTCGAGCGGCGAGCGCTTCTCCTCTCCCGGCTCCACCCGCTCGCCAGCGCGAAGCGAGTCGAGGCTCTGGCGCTTCAGCAGTCCGTATCCCTCGATCTGCTCGACCGACAGGTACACCCCGTCCGAGGTCTCGTAAGCGACACCGCTCGCCACGAGCTCCGCAACCACCGCGACCATGCGCTCCACGTAGGCGGTGGCGTGCGGGGCG
>JBELAS010000090.1:0-11617 GCA_049508615.1 Acidimicrobiales bacterium | reverse complement strand
CAAGCACCGATCTCCACGAACGTCGCGCCTGGACCAACGCTTTTCGGTCTGATCCCTCCGACGCTCGAGTCGCCGTCTGCGGTCGTTGCTGCGTCGGTGCCGGGTAACTGCGCGTGAGCATCGGCAGCCACGTACAGGCGTCGCCCGGCACGCACAGCGGCGTGGTAGAGAACGAGCCCTTCGTCGTCGGGCATGAAGCCCTTCGCTGCGCGCGCGTAGGTCAGAAGCGAGTCGATTCGTTCGCTCATGTGCTCGGGCGCAGCTTCCGGCGACCGGACGTGGGACGAACGCCGATCTCCCACGCGTGTCAAAGCTTGCGGGTCTTGACCGCGGTCCCATAGGCGCAGATCTCGGTCCAATTGCCTCCCATCTCGGAGGTGTCGAAGCGCATGGCCAGCACGGCGTCTGCACCCTTCGCTCGAGCTTCCTCCACCATTCGATCGATCACCTCCTGCCGGCTGTTCACCAGGTTCTTGGTCATGCCTTTCAGCTCGCCCCCGGCGAGGGACTTGAAGGCAGCACCCAGCTGGGAGCCCACGTTCCGGCTCCTCACCGTCAGCCCGAAGACCTCACCGAGAACCTCGGTGATCTCATAGCCCGGAATGTCGTTCATCGTCGAGATCAACATCGTTACTCTCCTCTTCGTCCTTTACGCCTCTTCGCCCCTTTACGCCTCTTCGCCCCTTTACGGTCGGCGACCGGCGCCCATCAGGTCCGCGAGATCCTGGCCCACGGTCGTCCCGGCAGCAACCGTTCGTCTCTCGGGGTCAGCTCGCGGCGGCAACCGCCGAGTACACAGCGAAGCCGATCAGGATCACCCCTGCTCCTCTTCGGATGGCTTCGAGCGGGAGCACCCGCAAGAGGGCGCGGCCGCTCACCACGCCTATCCCCATCACTGTCACCAGTGCCGCGGAGGCGCCGACGAACACCGACCACGGCTGGCGGTAGTGGGCGGCGAGGTTGGCGGTGAGGATCTGCGTGAGGTCGCCGAGCTCTGCGACCACTATGACGGCCGCGCTGGCGAGGACGATGTGCCAGTTCGTCCGGAGCTTGGCGGCTTCTTTCTCGCCCTCGCGCTCTTCGGAGGACTCCCGTACGAGAAGGAGGTACAGCGCGCCACCCGCGAACAGCGCAGCAACGATTGCCCCCAGCACTCGGTGGGGGAGGAGCTCGAGGAGCCTCCCGGCCCCCACCGCCACCGCGCTGTTCACCACCATCCCCACCGCCCCTCCCGTCCACACCGGCAGCGGGCGGTACCGGCTGGAAAGAACGACGGTGGCGACCATCGTCTTGTCGGGTATCTCGGCGACGAAGATCAAGCCGAAAGTGACCGCGACTACGAGCAGGCTCACGCGGACGCCCGTTCTTCACTGCGCTGGATCAGCCTCATCTTGACGACGCGACGACCCTGCTGACGGCCGGCACCGACCGGTGCCTCAGCTGCTGCCGAGTCGAGCGGTGCCTGCTGCGAGCACTGCGCCGGCTGTCTCGGTGAGGCGTGCTGAGAAGAGCACGTTCACCCTCAGGCGTTCGAGGATCTGCTGCACTGTGCGCTGGCCGCTTCGAACCGGGTGCTCTGCGAGAAAGCCTTGGATCTCTCGAGCGAGAGCCGCGTCACGGCACAACAGCTTCGTTCCTTCGAGCATCCGCGGCACGGTCTGAGAGGGCAAGCGGGCGACCAGGGCGTCCCAGGAGTCGCGCACCCGGCCCCACGTGGCCGCCCCGTTGTCGCGGTTCTGAAGGAGCAGCTGCACCAAGAAGGGCGCGTTCTGGGTCCGGACCGCGGTCATGACCAACTCGAAGGCGCGCTCGGACAGGGTGGCTTCCGAGAAACCGGCCAGTGCGTAGAGATAGCGGATCTCTTCTTGGGGCGTGTCGGGGTGCCGGTATCGCTCGAGGAACGCCTCGAACTCAGCTTCTCCTCCCGAGGAAGCCACCACCCCGGCGACCGCGGATTCGAGGTCAGGGTCGATCGGGGTGCCGCCCGAGAAGTGGGCTGCCTGGCGCCGTGCGCATTCGGTGCGCACCTCGGGGTCTTCGCCGATCGTTCCCAGCGTCCCGAGCATCTGTGACCGTACGGTGGCGGTGCGCTCGTCCTGATCCTTTCGGGCATCCCATCCGAGGCGTTCGAAGACGGGGCCGAGCAGCGCCCGGGCGTAGGCGGCGAGCTGGGGGCGGGTGCGGTCGTCGACGGCAAGGTCGAGGAAGGAGAGAGCCGAGGTCACCTGCGCCCATACATCGGGATCCTTCTCATCGCCGAGGGCCTCGGCGATGAGAAGGAAGTCACCGAGCGTCGAGCGATCGCCCACCACGGCTGCCCATGTGTCGCCGAGCAGGTTGCGGCGCTCGAGAGGGTCGAGAGAGCCGAGGGCGTCGGCCAAGCGACGCAGATGGGCGCCCGGATAGCGAACGCGGTAGTAGCCGCTTCCCCGTGCGTTCAGGAGGACCAGGGGCACGCCGGTTCCGAGCGGAGCGTTGCCGGAGACGGTCTGGATCTCGAGCGGCGACGGGTCGCTTCCGAGGAGCACGCGGAGCTCGGCTCCGTCGGCCTCGCCGACCGTTCGCGCTATGACCGGGACCAGCCAATTCGACCCGATCGCACTGTCGGAAGCGCTCGGCATGTATGCAAAGGGCAGCTGGGTGAGGAACCACCGACCCTTTCCTGGTCCCGAGGTGTCCGGTGCCTCCTCCACGGACACGAGGGGGAAGCCGCCCTGGAGGATCCAGGTGTCCATGATGTCGCGCACGGGCTCACCGCTGGCTGCCTCGATGGCGGACCAGAGGTCGGAGGTCTCGGTGTTGGAGAGTTGATGCTCGCGGAGGTAGCGCCGGACCCCGTCGCGAAAACACTCGGGGCCGAGATACTGCTCGAGCATGCGCAGGACCCCAGCTCCCTTTTGGTAGGTCAGGATGTCGAACATCCCCTGCGCCTCCTCCGGTGGTCCGACCGGGTACTCCACAGGCCGTGTGCTGTGCAGCGCGTCGCGTTCCATGGCCGCGTCGCGTTCCATGCCGAAGCTGACCCAGCGCTCCCACTGTGGGCGGAAATGGTTCACGCACTCGAGCTCCATGAAGGTGGCGAACGCCTCGTTCAGCCATATGCCGTTCCACCACTTCATGGTGACCAGATCGCCGAACCACATGTGGGCGATCTCATGGGACACGACGTCGGCGACTCGTTCGAGCTCGAGACGCGATGCGCGAGCAGGGTCGACGAGAAGCACGGCCTCTCGGAACGTCACGCAACCCAGGTTCTCCATCGCCCCGAAGGCGAAGTCGGGAATGGCCAGGAGATCGAGCTTCTGGGCCGGATACGAAAGACCGAACCATTCGGTGAAGAACTCGAGAGCATGCGCGGCAGCCTCCAGGGCGAAGCCGGTGAGCGCCTCCTTGCCCGGGACGTGCACGACGCGCACTTCAACGTCGTCGACGTCGACCGGAGCGGTGGCGACGAGCGGCCCCACGACGAACGCGACCAGGTAGCTCGACATCGAGATCGTGTCGGCGAAGCGGACGCGTCGTGCGCCATTTGCGAGCGACGAGGTGTCGACCACAGGCCCGTTCGAGAAGGCCGAGAGACCCGCAGGCACGTCGAGGGTCACCGAGAACACGGCCTTGCGATCCGGTTCGTCGAAGCACGGGAACGCGCGCCGGGCGTCGGTGGCCTCGAACTGCGTAGTGGCGATGGTGCGGGTGACACCTTCTGCGTTGTTGAAGGTCGACCGGTAGAAGCCGTGCAGCTGATCGTTGAGAACCCCTGAGAACGCGATCGTGATCTCGAGCGGCCCGGCGGCAAGCGGCTCGGGCAGTGCCAGGGCGAGCCGCTCCTGGTCGGCATCGAGCTTCACGACTGCAGGCGCAGCTCTGCCATCGGCTCCGCTCACCACGGCCGTCACCACGGTCAACTCCGCCGCGTTGAGGAGGATCTCCGAGAGGCTCTCGTGAGCTGTGGCGGTGATATGCACCTCACCGCTGAAAGTGGCGGCCTCCAGATCTGGCGCCAGGCGCAGGTCGTAGCGGTGAGGCTCGATCGTGTAGGGGAGACGGTGGGCTGCCGACGCCTCTGTGCTCGACGACGGCGCGTGATCGATCATCTGCTGCAGGCTATCTGCCTCGCTACGGCGCGCAGCACTAGGTTGCGATGCCGTGCACGAAGCGGATCTTTCGATCACGGACGCGCATCCGGACGCAGACGGTCCCGGCGGGTGGCTCGATGTCGTGGCCGTGGGCTCAGCGCTGGTCGATGTGCTCACGCACACTTCGGGCGACGTGCTCGAGCGCGTAGGACTGGCGAAGGGCAGCATGACCCTGGTCGACCTGTCGCGTGCGGCCCGGGTGTACCGCGAGATGGGACCGGCCACCGAGGTCTCGGGGGGGTCCGCGGCCAACACCGCTGTCGGGGTTGCGATGCTGGGGGGCAGGGCGGGATATGTGGGCAAGGTGGCCGATGACGAGCTCGGCGAAGTGTTCGTCCATGACATCCGGGCGGCGGGGGTGGAGCTCGGCAGGCTGGCCTCGACGAAGGTGCCGGGAGAGCCCTCGTCGGATCGGGCGACCGGGCGCTGCCTGGTGATCGTGACTGAGGACGGCGAGCGGACGATGGCGACGCATCTGGGGGTGGCATCCACGCTCGGGCCCGAGGACCTCGACGAGGAGCTCGTGTCGCGCGCGCGAGTGGTCTACCTCGAGGGATACCTGTGGGACGTGGAGGTGGCGAAGACGGCGATGCGGCGGGCTATCGAGGTGGCTCACACGAGCGACGCCCTGGTGGCGCTCACCGTCTCGGACCCGTTCTGCGTACGCCGGCACCAGCGTGAGTTTCTCGAGCTCCTCAAATCAGACGTGGACGTGCTCTTTGCCAACGAGGAGGAGGCGGTCCTTTTGTTCGGGTCGCCCAGCTTCGACGCGGCGCTGTCGGCGACGCAAGAGACCGGGCTGCTGGCGGCGGTCACAAGAGGGCCCGCGGGCTCTGTGGTGGTCGGCTCCGGGGATCCGATCTCCGTTCTCGCCGAACCGGTGGAGCGCGTGATCGACACCACCGGGGCGGGTGATCTCTACGCGGCGGGATTCCTCTACGGGCTGACCCATGGTCAGGATCCCGAGCGGTGTGCCCGGCTCGGTGGCCTGTGCGCCGCAGAGGTCATATCCCACATCGGCGCACGGCCAGAGGTGGACCTGAGGGACCTGGTGCCGTGAGCACCCGAAAAGCTGGCGGGCTGAGGCCTGGCGCGCAGAACCCCTGGCTCCGGCGTCGTGTCATCTCCTATGCGCACCAGGCTCGCACGACCGACGGGCGCGGGCCCCTCAACGCCCTCACCCTCACCGAGGTTCGTTCGCTCGACAACGCCTACTGGTTCGTCTCCGGTGGTGACGAGAAGCGAGGGCTCCCCGCCGGCGCCTACAGCTTTCGCGGGCGCGCACCTCGTGACCGCGACTTCTGCGTCGCCACCCTCGACGAGGTCCTGGAGTTGATGGACGACTACCCGAACATCGCCCTCAACCTCGACATCAAAGCGACCGCCCCCGTCGTCGAGCCCTACGAGGAGCTGCTGGCGGGCGCCCTGGCGCGCCACGGTTCCACCGAGCGTGTCATCGTTGCCTCGTTCCTGGACCTCGCCACGGAGGCGTTCGCCGGCTTCGCTCCGGACGTGACCACCTCGGCAGGGACGCTCGCTGTGGCGGGGTTCTGGCGTGCCCTGCACCAGGGGGTGCAGCCGCCCCCGATGCGCCACGCGGTGCTCCAGGTTCCCGCGATGCGAGGGGACCTGGTGGTGGTCGACGAGAGGTTCGTGGAGGCGGCCCACAACTGTGGACTGGCGGTCCACGTGTGGACCATCAACGACGAGAAGGAGATGGCGCGCCTGTGTGACATGGGCGTCGACGGGATCATCTCTGATCTACCGACGCCGCTCGTGGCGCTTCTGGCCGACCGGGACCTGGCCTACCGCCCCTGACCTGGGAGTAGGACCTCTCAGCCTCGCCCTGCGTTGGGCCGCTTGCCGTGGTTGGCCTTCTTCTTGCTGCGAGTCTTGCGTTTGGTGGTGCGCTTCGACATTTGTTGTCCGCCCTTGTGCTGTTGTCCGCTGTTGTGCTGACGCCTCATCGCTGTGCCGGCCGGGTCCGGTGTTGCCGGCACCTGGGAGCCGCGGGCAGGGCCCGTATCACCCCACCCGGGCCAGAGGGCCGTGCGGGGCACCGACCGGGCCCGCCCTCCCCGAGACGGCAGGGACGCGATCTCCGCTGCTGGGGCCGTGGCCCAGCCGGCGGAAGCTGCGCCCGTCGACGCTGCCTCCGTCGTGGCGAACGCTACCAGCACTGGGTCCCGTGCCCTGTCGGGCACTGCGCCTCGACGGATCGAGGCGCGACGAGCGCGACGGCTGCAGGCAACCCGGCCCGGCGCGGTCGAGCTACGGCGAGCGGTGTGGTGGGTGCCGACTGCCGCGACCGGCCGAGTAGCGTCGGGAAAGATGGAGCGGCTCGGCCTGGTCGGTCTTCCCAACGCCGGCAAGACGTCGCTGTTCAACGCTCTGACCGGTGCCTCGGCTCCGGTGGCTCCGCACCCGTTCACCACCACCGAGACGACCTTGGGCTCTGCTCCGCTGCCCGACGCGCGGCTCGATGCCCTTGCAGAGACGAGTGCCAGCCGCAAAGTGGTGAGAGCCGTGGTGGAGCTGGTCGACATCGCCGGTCTCGTACCCGGGTCTTCGACCGGAGAGGGGCTGGGCAACCGCTTTCTCGCGGGGATCAGAGAGGTGGACGCGATCTGCCTGGTGCTGCGCGCCTTCGAGGACCCGGAGGTGCCCGGGGGCGCCGACCCGCTCGAGGCGCTCGGCGTGCTGGAGCTCGAACTGGTCCTGGCGGACGTCGGAACCATCGAGACCCAGCTCGACAAGCGGCGGCGGGCGGCCAAGTCCGACAAGTCCCTCGCGCTGGAGATGTCGGCCATCGAGGCGGCACTCGAGGCCCTCTTGGCCGGCACCCCGCTCTACAGGGCTGCGCTCGACCCTTCCCAACGCTCTCTCCGAAAAGGACTGTTCCTGCTCACCGACAAGCCCGTGCTGGCTGTGGTGAACCTCGGAGAGGATCAGCTGGGTAAGGCGGACGCGTTGGTCGGCCCGGTGACCGATGAGCTGGGCGGGCATGGCGAGGCTCTCGGAGTTTGCGTGCAGCTCGAGGCCGAAGCGGTTCAGCTGGCCCCAGCCGAGCGGGCCGAGCTTCTCGAGGGGCTGGGGCTCGGAGAAGGCGCTCTCGCCAGGGTGGCACGCGCCGCCTACCACCTCCTCGGGCGTCGGACCTTCTTCACCACGGGCGAGAAGGAGTCACGCGCATGGAGCTTTCGCGCCGGGGATACCGCCCCGCAGTGCGCGGGAGTGATCCATTCCGACTTTCAGCGTGGCTTCATCCGCGCGGAGGTGATCCGCTGGGACGCTTTGATCGAGCTCGGGTCGTGGTCGTCGGCTAAGGCGGCCGGTCGCCTGCGCGTCGAGGGCAAGGACTACCACGTGGCCGATGGCGACGTGCTCGAGATCCGGTTCAACGTATGAGCGAGCCGAGGGCGAGCGAATCAATGGGTAGCACGTCCCGCTCACCGCCCTCCTTGCTCGTGGGTTCTTCACCTGACGGCTCATTACGCTGCCGAACGGGTTCCTGCCCCGCCGGCCGAGGCTGTTCCTGCCGGCACAGCCTCTCGAGGAGGGCGCCACGATGAGCGACGGGGCGTGGGTCAAGCCCACGGTATGGCTGCTGCGAGAGGGCGACGTACTGGCCGCCGCCGAGGTGGCCAATTCGTATGCTGCGAGGATTCGCGGCCTGCTCGGCCGGTCCGGGTACGACGGAGCGCTGGTCCTGAAGCGCACGCGCTCGGTGCACACGATCGGCATGCGCTTCCCCATCGACGTAGCGTTCCTGGACCGCGAGCTCACGGTCCTCGATGTCGTGCATTTGCCTCCATGGCGCATGGCTATGCCGAGGCGAAGGTGTCGCAGCGTGCTCGAGGCCGAGGCTGGCGCGTTCGAACGGTGGCGGTTGCGCGCAGGGGACCGCCTGGAGTTGCACGAGGTCAGTTGAGCATTCCCACAGGTCAGCTGGTTCTCGTATCCACACCGATAGGGAACCTCGGCGACCTCTCTCCACGGGCGATCTCCACGCTCGGCGCGGCCGACCTCGTCTGCTGCGAGGACACCCGTCGTACGAGGGAGCTGCTCTCGCACGTCGGGGTGAGAGGACGTCGGCTCGTCTCGCTGCACGCGCACAATGAGGCATCGCGTGTCGAGCAGGTGCTCGCTCGCCTGGCAGCGGGGGAGACCGTCGCGGTGGTGAGCGATGCGGGAACCCCCACGCTTTCCGATCCCGGTGCTCGCCTGGTTGAGCGCGCTGTGGCGGCAGGGGTTGAGGTCAGCGCGGTGCCCGGGGCGAGCGCAGCCTTGACGGCGCTGGTGGTCAGCGGGCTCCCCACTGCCCGTTTCTGTTTCGAGGGGTTCCTCCCGCGTCGGGGTGCTGATCGCAAGCACCGCCTCGACGAGCTTTGCGGCGAAGACCGGACGGCGGTGCTGTACGAGGCGCCTGGGCGCGTTGCGAGCACCCTGGCCGATTTGGCAGCCGCTTGCGGTGAGGACAGGCCCGTGGCGGTGGCGCGCGAGTTGACGAAGCTCCACGAGGAGGTGTGGCGAGGATCCCTTGGTGAAGCCGCTGAGGTCTTTGCCACTAACGCGGTACGTGGCGAGGTCGTCGTAGTGTTGGGCGGGGCCCCCAGCAGCCCGGAAGCGGGCGACGCAGAGGTGTTGGGGTCGTTGCGCCGCAGGCTTGTCGCCGGAGACAGCGCGCGCGACGCCGCGGCTGCGGTGACAGAGGAGTTGGGCGTGGCCCGCCGGCGGGCCTACGAGCTAGCCGTCTCGCTTCGGAATGCTGAGGGGTTGGGTCGCCCGACGCGTGATCGACGAGCAAGCCCATGCTGAAAGGTGAATCATCAAGACGTGAATCACCAAAGGGCGCGCGGGTGGGCGCACGACAGCCGCCGCGTCCGACAGGAGCCACCGGGTGCCGCGGGTGGAGGTGAAGCCATCACGTCGGATCGGTGTTATTCGCACTGCCTCCAGCTGATAAGAGGGAGAACACTATGTCGAGGTTCACCATGGACAAGACGCAAGCACCGCCCGTCGAGCCCGGAGAGGCCCCCGATGGCCTGGCGGTGGCCACCTTCGCCGCAGGCTGCTTCTGGGGTGTGGAGGACTTCTTCAGGTCGGTGCCCGGCGTGGTCGACGCGGTCTCCGGCTACACGGGGGGTGCTGTGCCCCGGCCCACCTACGAACAGGTCTGCTCGAGCTCGACGGGGCACGCCGAGGCCGTGCTCGTGACCTACGACGCGGCCATGGTTTCCTACCAGGAGTTGCTCGAGGAGTTCTGGTGTCACCATGATCCGACCACACCCAACCGCCAAGGACCCGATGTCGGGACCCAGTACCGCTCCGCGGTCTTCTTTCACGACTCCGGGCAAGAGTGCCTCGCACGCGAGTCGCTGTCTGCAGTCCAGGAGCGTTTCCGGCGCCCGATCGTCACCGAGGTCGTCCCCGCAACGACGTTCTGGCCCGCCGAGGCCTACCATCAGCGCTACGTCGAGCGCACAGGGCACGGCGCCTGCCACGTGGCCAACTGGTGAGAGGGCCAACGGATCCAGAGGCCAACGGGTCCTGAGGCCAACGGATCCAGAGGCCAACGGATCCAGAGGGCCAAGCGATCCTGAAGGCTGAGCGCGGATGTGACCGTGCTTTGTCGGAGGGCCTTGAGACGGTCGGTACGCTACGGCAGTGCCCCGGTTCTACGTGACCACGCCCATCTATTACGTGAACGACGCTCCCCATGTCGGACACGCGTACACCACGGTGAACGCTGACGCCCTGGCGCGATGGCACCGTCTGACTGGCGATGAGGTGTTCTTCCTCACCGGCACCGACGAGCACGGTGACAAGGTGGCCCGGGCGGCGAAGGAGAACGGGGCCTCACCGACGGACTGGGTGGACGCCACCTCGAGGCGTTTCGTCGAGGCCTGGAGAGGGCTCAACATCTCGAACGATGACTTCATACGCACCACCGAGCCCCGTCACCAAATCGCTGTCCAGAGCTTCCTCCAGCGCGTCTACGACAACGGGTTCATCGAACTCGGCACCTACAGCGGTTGGTACTGCGTGGGATGCGAGGAGTACAAAGACGCCTCGGAGCTTCTCGAGGGTCGTGTATGCCCTCACCACCTGCGACCGGTCGAGTGGCTCCAAGAGGAGAACTACTTCTTCAAGCTCAGTGCCTTCTCAGACCGCCTGGTCGACTTCTACGAACATCATTCTGACGCGGTCCGCCCCACGAGCCGGCGCAACGAGGTGCTCGGCTTCATACGGGGCGGGCTTCAGGACATCTCGATCACCCGCACATCGACTGCCTGGGGAATCCCAGTGCCCTGGGACGCGGCCCACGTCTTTTACGTCTGGTACGACGCCCTGATCAACTACGTGACCGCGATCGGGTACGGCCAGGACGACGAGAGATTCGCTTCGTGGTGGCCGGCGGTTCACCACCTGCTGGCCAAGGACATAGTCCGCTTCCATTGCGTGTGGTGGCCGGCCATGTGCATGGCTGCGGACATCGAGCCGCCCGGACATCTCATGGTCCATGGCTGGCTACTCGTGGGTGGAGAACGTCTGTCGAAGACTCGGATCGCTAGCGCGGCCGGCAACGCGGCCGAGCAGGAGGGCCCCCTTTCACTCACGGAGATCGCGCCGGAAGCACTGACCGAGGATTTCGGAGTGGACGCGGTTCGCTACTTCCTCCTGCGCGACACCGTGTTCGGAGCCGACGGTGATTTCTCCTACGAGGGGATCACCACCCGCTTCAACGCAGATCTCGCCAACAACCTCGGCAATCTGATGGCGCGCGTCGCCACGGTGGTCGCTTCGAAGTGCAAGGGCATCGGGCCTCATCCAGACCCCGCCAGCCGGTTGCGAACAGCGTCGGCCGCCGTGGTGGCCGACGCGATCTCAGCGTGGAACGACGCACAGCCGCACCTGGCGCTCGAATCGACGTGGCGGCTCATTCACGAGACCAATGCCGAGCTCGAGTCAGCAGAGCCGTGGAAGGCCGAACCGGGGCCAGCCGTCGACGCGGTGCTCGGCAGCGCTCTGGAGGTCTTGCGGATCGTCTCTGTGTTGGCATGGCCGGCGATGCCCGAGGTTTGCAAGGAGATCTGGCGACGCCTCGGGTTGCCTGGGGCCCCGGGTGGATGCAGCGTCCCCGCCGACACCGCGTGGGGTGGCTATCCCGGCGGGCTGGTCGTCGAGAAGGGCCCGGCGCTGTTCCCGCGTCGGACCGGTTGAAGTTGTCGATTGGCCGTGTCGCTGATGTGCTTCACCACTTGGCTGTACTTCGCTGCTTGGCTGATTGACGGGTGAGCCGGCCGGTGTATTGGATCGACTCTCACTGTCACCTCCAGGACGAGTACCGTCCGGAGGGGACGAGCGTCATCGAAGCGGCGGGGCAGGCCTCGGAGGCTGGCGTAGGGGGCCTGGTCTGCGCGGGCACGGGGGCCGGCAGCTCGCGCGAGGCGCTCTCGGTGGTGGAGCTGCTGCGCTCG
>JBELAS010000009.1:0-13605 GCA_049508615.1 Acidimicrobiales bacterium | reverse complement strand
CGGGCCGCAGCCTCGCCGAGGCCTGCTGCATGGTCAGGTCCACGACGTTCGGCAGGCGGTGGCTCGGCGTGAAGAACTTGGTCCGGATCGCGGCGAAGGTCAGCCCCCCTGCAACGAGCGCCACGGCGAGCACGACGGTGGCGGAGATCCACGGCCAGCGTCGTCGATGCCGGGTGTCCTCCACCCGGGTGCCGCCCGAGGTGGCCAGCCTCGCCACAGAGTCCTCGTCGGCCGATCGGTAGGACTCCTTGGCCACTCCCACCGCCGACGCCATCGCCAGCACGTGGGAGGTGTCGGGGTCCACCGAAGCGTCCGCCGGGTCAGCCGCCGAGACGTCCGCCGGGTCAGCCGAGGAAGCGGCCGAAACCCCCACCGCGGAACCGCCAACAGCCCTCGCGGCCGCCGGCGGCTGCATCCCGTGCTCCGTGCCGTCGACGGAGTCGACCGCACCGATGGCGCCGGCCACCGAGGATCCCCGCCCTCGCCCACCGCTCTCGACGGGGCCGGCGAGCGGCAGACGCTGGGGGGCCGGCAGCCGCCCGGCCAGCTCGGAAAGCCGACGGACAAGGCCAGAGGCGTCGAGCCTGTCCTCGGCCTCTGGCGTCGCCGCCTCCTCGAGTACCGCTGCAAGCGGTCCGAGGCCGTCGTGGCCCGGCAGGCGCGCTCCGACCCTGGCCATGAGCGTGCCGATCGTGGTATCCGCAGTGAACGGCACCACACCGGTCACCGCCTCGTAGAGCACGAGCGCGAGCGCGTAGACGTCGGCGCGGCCGTCTACGAGGTTGCCGAGGGCCTGCTCCGGAGCGGCATAACGCGCGGTTCCCACGGTGGCGCCGGCGGGCTCGGTGAGAGCGGCCTCGGCCAGCGCGCGCGCCAGGCCGAAGTCCGCTATGCGAAGACGACCCTCCTCGTCGAAGAGGAGGTTCGCGGGTTTGACGTCGCGATGGACGAAGCCTCGCACGTGGGCGTAGGCGAGACCCTCTGCAGCCTGGCTCCCTACTGATACAGCCTGCGCCACGCTGAGGTGGCGTCCCTCGTCGAGGAGGTCACGCAACGAGCCGCCGCCGAGGAACTCCATCACCAGGAACGGTCCGCTGCCGTCCTCGCCCCAGTCGTACACGGACAGCACGTGCGGATGGGTGAGCGCGGCGGCTGACTGTGCCTCGGAGCGGAAGCGGCGCAGGAACGCACCGTCGGTGGCCAGCGCCGGGTGCAGGAGCTTGATCGCGACCTGGCGACGGAGCGTGACATCCCACGCGCAAAAGACGTGTGCTGACGCACCGGTGCCCAGTGCGGACTCGATCCGGTAGCGGCCCGCGAGAACACGTCCGATTGAATCGGTCATCGTCGGCATAGATCCGCGTCCAGGCTACCGACACGAAGGAGCCGGTCGGGGGAGGCTGCCACATGTGGTCACCCGGACCGCCCCGGTCAGTCGGCCGGTAGCACGCCCGTGGTGAGAAGCTCGTCGAAACGCGAACCGTCGACGACGGGGATCTCCAGCTCCTCGGCCTTGCGCAGTTTGGCCATGCCCGGTTCGGCACCGATGACCACGGCCCACGTCTTCGACGAGACACCGGCCGGGGATCTGCCCCCTCGCGCCATGACCGCCTCCTCGGCCTCCTCGCGCGAGTACCCCTCGAGCATGCCGGTTATCACGACCGCGCGCCCGGTGAGGGTCTGGGCGAGCTGCACACCGCCCACATCCCCCGCACCGCCGGTGACGCCGCTGCCATCCGCACCGCCCGCACCGCCCGCACCACCCTGCTCGCCAACCGGAACGACCAGACCGAGCTCCGTCGTGTTCACCCCGAACGAGCGGAGCTTCTCGATGACGCTCCTGTTCGCAGGCGAGGACAGGAACTCGACGAGGCTGTCGGCGATGACCGGCCCGATGCCCTCGACGGCGGCGAGCTCCTCCACCGAGGCTCTCATGATCTCCTCGAGCGACCCTCTGTCGCGCGCCAGCGCCCTGCAACCAGTCGGACCCAGATGCCTCACGCCGAGACCCACGAGCAGGCGGCTCAGGGGTCGTCCCTTGGACCGCTCGATCGCGCGAAGCAAATTGTCGACAGACAGCTCGCCCATGCGATCGAGCTCGACCAGCCGCGCTCGATCGAGGCCGTAGATGTCGCCGGGATCTGTGAGCAGCCCCGCCTCTACCAGCTGCTCCACCCTCTTCTCCCCGAGCCCCTCGATGTCCATGGCGCCGCGAGAGGCGAAGTGCGCGATCCGCTGCACCCGCTGCGCGGGACACTCTGGGTTCGTGCAGAACGTGTCGCTCTCTTCGGGCAGGCGCACGAGCAGCCCGCCGCAGTCCGGGCACTTCGTAGGGAACTTCCACGCACGAAGTCTGCGCGGGCGAACCGAGAGCACGGGGCCGACCACCTCGGGGATGACGTCACCCGCCTTGCGCACCACCACCGTGTCGCCGGGACGGACGTCCTTCAAGCGAACCTGGTCCTCGTTGTGCAACGTCGCCACAGAGACGGTGGACCCTCCCACGAACACCGGCTCGAGCACGGCGAAGGGCGTCGCCCGCCCCGTGCGCCCAATCGAGACCATGATGTGCTTCAACTTGGTGTTGCGCTCCTCTGGTGGGAACTTGAAGGCGATCGCCCATCGTGGCGCGCGCGAGGTGGCGCCCAGGCGCCGCTGCAACATGAGGTCGTCGACCTTCACCACCACGCCGTCGACCTCGTAGTCGAGATCGTGGCGGTGCTCCTGCCAGTGGGAACAGAAGGCAAAAACCTTGTCGACCCCCTTGACCGTGCGGACCTCGGGACTGACGGGCAATCCGCAGTCGTGCAAGAGCCCGAGCGCCTCGCTCTGGCTGTGCAGGTCGGGTCCGCCTTCGCGCGCCCCCATCTGGTAGGCCCAGAACGACAGGTCTCTGCTGGCCGTGATCCGGGCGTCCTTCTGTCGCAGCGAGCCGGCGGTCGAGTTGCGAGGGTTGGCGAAAACCCTCTCACCGGCCTCGAGCTGGCGTCGGTTCAGCTCCTCGAAGGACGACACGGGCATGTAGACCTCCCCGCGCACCTCCATGACCGCGGGTACAGGTCCGCTCCGATCGGGCCATTTGAGCTGCTTGGGTACCGCCGAGACGGTGGCCACGTTCGCAGTGACGTCCTCGCCGGTCAACCCGTCGCCGCGCGTGGCCGCGCGCACGAAGGTGCCGCTCTCGTACGTGAGCGACATCGCGATGCCGTCGATCTTCAGCTCGCACTCGAACTCCGCTCCGAGGACCCCGGGCTCGATGCGGGCGATGCGGTCCACCCACGCCCGCAGCTCGTCGAGGTCGAAAGCGTTGTCGAGGCTCATCATCGGAAGCCGATGCCGGACCGGCGCGAAGAGCAGCGACGGAGCACCCCCGACGCGCTGAGTCGGCGAGTCAGGCGTGACCAGGTCGGGATGCTCCTCTTCGATCGCGCGCAACTCGCGAACCAGCTCATCGAAGTCGGCGTCGGAGATCTCCGGGGAGTCCTCTACGTGGTACTTCTGGTCGTGGTACGCGATTCGGGCGCGGAGCTCCTCGACCCTTTGGTTCGCCCTCGCTGCCTCGGCCGCTTCGTCAGTCGATGCGTGCGCGGAGCGCGTGGGCCTACCGGTGACCTCGCCGGTGCCGCCGGCCTCCGAGGTGGTGACCTCGCCGGTGCCGCCGGGCATGTCGCCGCCTGCTGCACGAGTCTCCGCCATCAGCCGGAGCGTACCGGCCGACCACGGCAGGAGCGGTGCAAGCTGCGATGCTTCGACGTCAGGATGCGACGGCGGCTCCGACCACCGCGTCGGGACACTGCGCGTCGTAGAGGGCAATCGTCTGACCGGGAGCTACGAGCCGCTGCGGCTCGTCGAAGCGCAGCGAGTCTTCCACCCAGGTGCACCACGCGGGCCGGCCGTGGGCGCTCGTCTGGGCGAGGGTGCGCTCGCTGCTGCGAAGAGGCCGGTCCACCCACGTGGGACCCTCCACGTCGACCTCGCTCGTCACCGCAGCGTCGGCGCTTCCGACCACCACGCGCCGGGCGGGTACATCGACCGAAAGGGCGTAGTGACGCCGACCGTGGCCGGCGACCCCCAAGCCCCGCCGCTGACCGAGAGTGACCAGCTCCACGGCTGACACGGTGCCCACGACCGCCGAGGTCTGGGCGTCCACCAGCTCGCCGGGATGCAGAGTCGTCCTCGCGGCCAGGAACCTCTCGCGTCCCGCCTGCGAGTGGATGAAGCACACGTCCTGGCTGTCGGGCTTGCTCGCCGTGCGCAGCCCCAGACGTGAGGCGTGCTCTCGCACCTCGGCCTTGGTCAACACACCGACGGGGAAAACCAGGTACTCGAGGTGACGGCGCTGCAATGCGGCCAACACGTAGGACTGGTCCTTCACACGGTCCGCGCCACGCAGGAGCCGGCGGCCCGTGGGTCCCTCCGTCACGCGGGCGTGGTGGCCGGTGGCCAGCAGATCGAACCCCAGGCGCTGGGCGCGTCGGAGCAGCATGCCGAACTTCACCCGCCGGTTGCACTCGATGCAGGGGTTGGGGGTGCGTCCTTTCGCGTGGTCCTCCACGTACGGGCTCACCACCGCTTCCTCGAATGCGTCGGTGAAGTTGAAGACGTGGTGGGCGATCCCCAGCTGGTCGGCCACGTGCCGGGCGTCTTCCACGTCGGCCACCGAGCAGCACCCGCTGTCGGAGTCTCCGCCCCAGAGCTTCAAGGTGGTGCCCACCACCTCGTGGCCTTCCTCGGCCAAGAGCGCGGCGGCCACCGAGGAGTCGACCCCTCCCGACATAGCAACCAGGACCCTCACGGTCCTCCAGGTTACGTGTCGGCGTCTCCACACAGGTCCTCGACAGATCATGCCTGTCGAGGACCGCCCCGCCTGCCACCGACGGGACACAGCATGCGAGGGGACACAGCAAGCAATCGCGCACCTGCCCGGTATCGTGAGGGGATGCCCGAGGAGTCAACCGGTCCCGCGATCCTCGTCGAGGGTCTGGTGAAGTCGTTCGGCACGGTGCGGGCGTTGCGCGGAATCGACCTGGTGGTTCCGCGCGGAACCGTGCTGGGTCTCCTGGGGCCGAACGGCGCGGGCAAGACCACCGTCGTTCGTATCCTGACCACGCTCCTCGAGCCCGACACCGGCCATGTGCTCGTCGAGGGCTACGACGTCGTGCACGACGCCGCGGCCGTTCGCAGGGTGATCGGCTTGGGCGGGCAGTCGCTCGCGATCCAAGAGGAGCTCACAGGGCGTGAGAACCTCGAGATCGTCGGTCGCCTCTACCACATGGGCAAGTCCGAGGCGCGCCGCAGAGCGGCGGAGCTGCTCGAGCGCTTCGACCTGGCAGGCTCAGCTGACCGCCCCGCGAAGACCTACTCGGGTGGAATGCAGCGAAGGCTGGACCTTGCCGCCAGCCTGGTCGGGCGCCCGACAGTGCTCTTCCTCGACGAGCCCACGACGGGGCTCGATCCCCGCGGCAGGCTGGGCATGTGGGAGGTGATCCGAGAGCTGGTCGCGCAGGGGACGACGCTCCTTCTGTGCACGCAGTACCTGGACGAGGCCGACGAGCTGGCTGACGAGATCGTGGTGATCGACCACGGGCGCGTGATCGCCGCCGGCACCGCCGAGCAGCTGAAGACCCGTGTCGGCGGGGACGTGCTCGAGTTCACGGTGCCCGAGCGTGGTCGGCTGTCAGGGGCCGTGGAAGCGATCTCCGGGCTTGGAGACACGGAGCCCGTGGTCGAGCAAGACAGCGGCAGGATCGCTCTCAGCGTCGGTGGCAGAGGATCGGAGGCACTGGTGGAGGTGGTGCGCCGGCTCGACGGCGCGGGGATCGCCTCCGACGGGATGTCACTTCACCGGCCCTCGCTCGACGACGTGTTCCTCGCCCTGACCGGGCACGCCGCGGAGGCCGAGGCTCCTCCCGAGCGCCGGCGCCGTCGCGGCCAGCGCGCCTCGGAGAGCTCGGCGGAACGATGACCGCGACGACCGTCGAGGCTCTCCGCCCCGCCATCTCCGTGCCCACGGTGTGGCGTCGCGTCACTTGGTCGGCCTCCGACACTCTCACGATGGCCCGCCGGAACCTGGTCGTGTGGTCACGGGTGCCGGCCTTCCTCGTTTTCACCGTCGTCCAGCCCGTCATGTTCACCCTGTTGTTCCGCTACGTGTTCGGCAACTCCATCCAGGTGCCGGTGAAGGGTGGCTACGTCAATTACCTCATGCCGGGGATAATCGGCCAGACCGCAGCCTTCGGCTCCATGGCCACGGCCATCGCCCTCGCCAGGGAGGCTCAGCAGGGGGTCATCGACAGGTTCCGGTCGATGCCCATGGCCCGTTCGGCGGTTCTCACCGGTCGGCTGCTCTCGGACACGGCGCGCATCGCCGTCACCCTCGCCATACTCGTCGGCGTCGGATACATGGTCGGCTTCCGTTTCCAGCAGGGCGTGGGAATGGCGCTCGCCATGATGGGGATGTCGCTGCTCTTCGGTCTGAGCGTGTGCTGCGTGTCGGCGTTCATCGGGCTGGCCATCCGTGACGAGGAGTCCGTGCAGGCCTTCGCCGTCATCTGGATATTCCCGCTCACGTTCGTCTCCAGCGCGTTCGTTCAGGTGAGCAAGATGCCGGGATGGCTCCAGCCCTTCGCCGTGAACCAGCCGGTGAGCATCTGGATCAGCACGTTGCGATCACTTGCGATCGGGGGGCCGCTGTACACCCATCTCTGGGAGAGCCTGGTGTGGATGGCCGGGGTGATTCTGGTCTTCGCGCCTTTGGCGGTGCGTGCCTATCGCCGAACCAGCTGAGGTCGACGCAGCAGCCCGTTCTACGAGCGCAGCTGTTCGACCAGCTTCGGCAAGACGTCGAGGGTGTGGTCGATCTCCGCATCGGTGGTCGTTGCGCCGAGGGAGAACCGGACCGCCGAACGTGCCTCTGCGGGGGTCAAGCCCATGGCAAGCAGCACGTGGCTGGGCTCGAGGGCACCGCTGGCACAGGCAGCGCCGGCGGACGAACATATCCCGGCCTCGTCGAGCAGAAAGAGCAGCTCCTCGGAGTCGACGCCGTCGAAACGAACGTGGAAGCTCGAGGCGAGCTTGCCGCCCCTGTCGTGCGTGCCGTGCGGTCCGGCGCGGACGCCGTTCTCGGTGGCGCCTTCGACAGCTGCGAGGACGCCGTCTGCCAGGCGGTCACGAAGGCGCCCGATGCGTGCCACCTGCTCGTCCCGGTCGACCGTGGCGGCAGACAGCGCCGCTGCCATCCCGACTATGCCGGCCACGTCGTGGGTCCCGGCGCGCCTACCACGTTCTTGCTCCCCGCCGTACGTCAACGGTTCTATTCGCACGCCGTCTCGGATCAAGAGCGCGCCCACGCCCTTGGGACCCCCGAACTTGTGGGCGCTCACAGAGACGAGGTCGGACGATCCGACAGCCGCCGCCACGTCCAACCATCCAACCGCGGCGACTGCATCGGTGTGGAGGATCGCATCAGGGGCCAGGTCGCGCACGACGGCCGCCACCTCGGCGATCGGCTGGAGCGTGCCCACCTCGTTGTTGGCCAGCATCACCGAGACCAGGCTCACCCCGAGATGCAGCGCGTCGGCCAACGCATCGATCTCGAGCTTGCCGGAGGTGTCGACCGCCACGGTCGTCCCTCCCACAGATTCGCAGGCGCGAAGCACCGCATGGTGCTCGACGGCGGAGCACACCACGGCACCTCCCGTAGCGGCATGTGAACCCAAGACGGCGAGGTTGTCGGACTCCGTCCCCCCCGACGTGAAGACGACCTCCCCCGGGTCACACCCGAGATCGCGGGCAAGCGAGTCACGCGCCTCGTCGAGCGCGCGTCTCGCGGCGCGCGCCACGGAATGGCTTGCCGAGGGGTTGCCGAAATGCTCCGTGAGAAACGGCAGCATCGCCGCGGCGGCTTGCGGCCGCATCGGCGAAGTGGCCGCGTGATCCAAGTATGCCCTCACTCGCACCACGCTATCGGCGCTCCCACACCGGCCAGGCACGACGGTGGCGCTCCACTTGCGGACCTGCCGGCGCGACGACATCCAGGAAGGTCGGTCACGGCTTCGCGACCATGACGACGACCGCGGACACGAAGATGAAAGCCAAGAACCAGGTGGCGCTCACCACTCTTGCGCAGTCGCGTCTCAAGGGCTCACCAAGTCGCCAGTCGTGGGTGACGATTCGCTGGATCCTCCGCTCAGCCGGCCACACGAGCGCCTCCGCCATCGCGGCCGCGACCAACCACATCCCGAGACCGCTCAGCACGAACGCGTCGGAGACGTCAAAGGCCCTGCCGCTGTCGACCAGGAGAGCGAAACCAAAGACAGGAACCAGATACAGCACCCGGGCGGACCAGTTGACGCCAGGACGGAAGTACCGTCGCGCGGCGACGGCGTGGGGACCGGTCGGCCCGTGACATGCCCGAGCCGCCTGAACGCCGGTGACGCCGAGAGCGCCGAAACCCACCACTGCCGAGGCCACGTGCGCGAGCAGGAGCAGGCTGTAGCCCATCCCCGTGGGGACCAGATGGCTCGATCCCGAAGAGGGTCCAGACACGACCATCATCGAGACCAGGCAGAAGGCCTGTGCGCTCACGCCGCCAATCGTCGCCGTCGGCCGAGCCCGGTCACCGCCCGGTCACAAGGAAGAGGCGCGGTCGTTCGATATTCGTCCGACTCTCTCCTCGGCTCCGCGAACACGCCCCTCGCCTCCCTTCACCAACGATCAACCGAGCCATGACCCTCGTGGGCGGGCCCAGTCCGGATCAGCCGAGGAAGACTCCCGCCACGCGGCCGTAGAGGTCGAGGTCGAGGGTCTTCGACTCGGCCACCGCCTCTGACATGGACACCCTGACGATCTGATCGCAGCGCAAGGCGACCATCTTGCCGAAGTCACCGTCGTGCACAGCGCCCACGGCCTCCATACCGAAACGAGTCGCAAGCACGCGGTCGAAGGCGGTGGGTGATCCGCCGCGCTGGATGTGCCCGAGTGTCGTCACCCGTGCCTCGAAGCCGGTGTGCTTCTCGATCTGCTCCGCGAGCCAGGTACCGATCCCGCCCAGGCGCACGTGCCCGAACTGATCGGTGATCCCGCCGGTCGCTGCACTCCGTGCCGAATCGAGATCCGGGCCCTCGTGGGGCAGCGCGCCTTCGGACGCGACGACGATCGAAGAGAAGTGGCCTCCTTCGTGGCGTAGACGGAGCCGTTCGCACACCGCGCCGAGGTCGAAGGGCACCTCGGGCACCAGGATCTCCGCCACTCCCCCGGCCATGCCCGCGTGCGTGGCTATCCAGCCGGCGTTGCGCCCCATCACCTCGCAGACGATGACACGGTGGTGGGACTCCGCTGTCGTGCGTAGGCGGTCGATGGCCTCGGTGGCGGTCTGGACCGCCGTGTCGAAGCCGAAGGTGACCTCGGTGCCAGACAGGTCGTTGTCGATCGTCTTGGGCACACCCACGATGTGAACGCCGTAGGCTCCGAGCCGGTCGGCGACCCCCAGCGTGTCCTCCCCGCCGATCACCACGAGGGCGTCGACCTCGTGCTCGGCCACGTTGGCCACGACCTTGTCGGCACCGCCGTCTACAGTGAACGGGTTCGTTCGCGAGGTCCCCAGGATGGTCCCGCCCACGGGGAGCAGGTCCCGGCAGTGCTCGACCTCCAGCGGGCTGACCTCGCCTTCGAGGACGCCCTTCCAGCCGTCGAGGAAGCCGATGACGTCGTCGCCATGGGTGAGCCGCGCCGTGAGCACCACGGCACGGATCGCCGCATTGAGCCCGGGGCAGTCGCCCCCCCCGGTCAGGATCCCGATTCGCATTGGCTCATCCTCCCAGCTCCCTAAGACGCCTCGGTGCCGCCACGAGCTCGCCTTCCGTATCGTCGAGCCCAGAAACGCTCAATCGGCTCGGCTCGCGCCCACCTGCTCGACGAGCTGTTCCGCCGCTTCGTAGGGATCGAGCCGGTGCTCCACCACTGCCTCAGCCAGGGGGCGAAACCTGCCGTCCGAACAGAGCAGGTCGACCTCGCGCTCGATCCTTGCGACCAGCACCGAGCGGAATTCGCGCTCGAGGCGTTCACGGTGCCGGCGGGCGAGCTCACCCGAGCTGTTCAGGTAGTCGTGGTGATGTTCGATCTCCTCCCACAGCCGACCGACTCCCTCACCCTTGACCGCCACCACCTCGAGCACCGGCGGACGCCAGCCACCAGGCCGGGAGAGGTCGAGCATCTGCTCGAGATCACGGCGAGTCTCGCGCGCCCCGGGCATGTCGGCCTTGTTGACCACGAAGATGTCGGCCGCTTCGAGGAGCCCTGCCTTGCTCGCCTGCACGGCGTCCCCCCACCTCGGGTTGACCACCACCACGGTGGTGTCTGTGGCAGAGGCCACCTCCACCTCCACCTGTCCGACTCCGACGGTCTCCACCACCACGAGCCCCATCCCCGCGGCTGCCGCAACCCGGATCGCCTCGGGAACGGCCACCGCCAGACCTCCGAGGTGCCCGCGCGAAGCCATCGAACGGATGTACACCCCTTCGTCGAGAGCGTGTCCCTGCATGCGCACCCGGTCCCCGAGGATGGCCCCGCCGGTGAAGGGCGAGGACGGGTCAACCGCCAGCACTGCGAGCTGGTCCACGCCTCCGGCTCTCGCAACACCGATCAGCCGGTCGAGCAGCGTCGACTTGCCCGCGCCGGGCGCGCCGGTGATCCCGACGCTATGGGCGTCACCGCTGCTTCGGTAGGCGAAGGCGGCCACCGCGCGGCCTTTCTGGCCGCCCTGCTCCACTGCCGAGAGCAGACGCGCCAAGGCCCGCCGGCCGCCTGCCGAGGCCTCCGCGAACAACGGTGCAGGGTCCATCAGGTGCGCGTCACGTCCGCGCCGAGCGAGCGCAGCTTGCCGGCGAGGTCCTCGTATCCCCGGTCGACATGGCGAGCCTCGCTCACCACGGTCTCGCCCTCGGCCACCAATCCCGCCAGCACCAACGCCGCTCCTGCACGTAGGTCGAAGGCACGCACGCGCGCCCCCGAGAGACACTCGACGCCACGCACCACCGCGTGATGCCCCTCCGTGCGGATGTCCGCTCCCATGCGCCGCAGCTCGTCGACGTATCGGAACCGCCCTGTGAAGAGGTTCTCTGTCACGATGCCCACGCCATCGGCCACGCTCAGCATGGTCACCAGAAAAGGCTCGTAGTCGGTGGCGACCCCGGGATAGGGCAACGTGGCCACATCGACGCTGTGCAGCCGCCGGTCGGCTACCGCTCGCAACCCTTCGGGGGTCTGGGCGACCTCCAGCCCCATGGAGGACAGCTTGCGCAGGAGCATGTCCATATAGTCCGCGCGCGCGTCGGCCACCACCACGTCCCCTCCTGCCAGGCCGACCGCTGCCAGGAAGGTGCTCGCCACCACCCTGTCGGGGACCACGCGGTGGGTCGCAGGAGCCAGCTCCTCCACCCCTTCCACCTCCACGAGCGAGGTTCCTGCGCCCTTGATGCGCGCCCCCATGTCGGTGAGGAAGGCCGCGAGGTCCACGACCTCGGGCTCGCGTGCGGCGTTCTCGATAACCGTCGTGCCTTTCGCCAGTACCGCCGCCATGAGAACGTTGTCCGTCGCAGTGTGGCTGGGATACTCGAAGACAACCCGGCTGCCCACGAGCCGGCCGCGCGCCGCGGAACCTCGAGGTACGTTGCCTTCGATGTACCCGTGCACGGTCTCGAAGGACGCGCCCATAGCCGAAAGAGCGTTCAAGTGGATGTCGACCGGGCGGTTCCCGAAGTCATCACCCCCCGGCAACGAGACCCGGGCGAAGCCGCTTCGGGCGAGCATCGGACCGAGCACGACAATCGATGCGCGCAACTTCTCGACGAGCTCGTAAGGAGCCTCGGCCACCAGGCTCGCAGGGGTGTGGATAGCCAGGTCACCCGGTCCACCACCGTCGGGGTCCTCGAGCCGCTCGACTCGCACGCCGATGGCCGAGAGGAGATCCGCCATGATCTCGACGTCGACGATGCGCGGCACACCCGACAGCACGTGTCGTCCCTCGGCCAACAGGCACGCCGCCATGAGCTTGAGCGCGGAATTCTTGGCGCCCCCCACGCAGATAGTGCCGTGCAGCGCCCCGCTCGGGCGTACGAGGAAGCGGTCACCCGGCTCCGGGTTCAGGTGGTCCACCTTTGGAGGACTCAGAGGACGGGGCCCTCGGTCCGGCGCCCGAAGACCGAGGCCAGGGCCCCGACGATCTCGCGCCAGGCTGAGCGTCCCTGCTCAAGATCCTCGTGAGGCGTGTCCTGCACGCCTACAGCCTACGAGCCCGAGAGCGCTGACTGCGGCGATCCCCAAGAGGCTCAAAACGGCAGACTAGCGGCGCGCTATCGTCGGAACCGTGCCGGCTAACCCCCAGGCGCCCGATCGGAACCTTGCCCTGGAGCTGGTCCGTGTGACCGAGGCCGCGGCCATCGCTGCGGGACGGTGGATGGGTCGCGGCGACAAGGAGGGGGCCGACGGCGCGGCGGTATCCGCGATGCGCATAGTCCTCCAGACGGTGCCCATGGACGGGGTCGTGGTCATCGGCGAGGGCGAGAAGGACCAGGCGCCGATGCTCTACAACGGGGAGCCGATCGGCGACGGTTCACCCCCTCTGACCGACATCGCGGTCGACCCCATCGATGGCACGACCCCAACCTCGCTCGGGCGCGGTGGCGCACTCGCGGTCATCGCCGTCTCCGAACGGGAGTCGATGTTCGACCCCGGGCCCTGCGTGTACATGCGGAAGCTGGCCGTCGGGCCCAAGGCGGCCGGATCGGTGGACATACTCCGCTCCCCGACGGAGAACCTCGAGGCGGTGGCCAAGGCTCTGGGTAAGTCGGTGCGCGACGTGACCGTGGTGATCCTGGACCGAGACCGGCACGCGGATCTCATCGCCGAGGTACGAGCAAGCGGCGCACGCATCAAGCTGATCACCGACGGCGACGTGGCCGGAGCCATCTCCACTGCTTGGCCGGACTCGGGCGTGGACGTCCTCTACGGGGTCGGAGGGACCCCTGAGGGAGTGCTCTCGGCTGCAGCTCTGAAGTGCATGCGCGGCGAGATCCAGGGTCAGCTC
This sequence comes from Acidimicrobiales bacterium, assembly GCA_049508615.1. Taxonomy (GTDB): domain Bacteria; phylum Actinomycetota; class Acidimicrobiia; order Acidimicrobiales; family UBA8190; genus Bog-564. The sequence continues at coordinate 521 of JBELAS010000009.1, read as the reverse complement.
TGGCCGCGAAACGATGCGGAGCGCGACGCGGCGATAGCAGCCGGATACGACCTCGACGAGGTGCTGACCACCGATCGCCTCGTACAAGGGGACAACTGCTTCTTCGCCGCCACGGGAATCACCGACGGCGAGATGTTGCAGGGAGTGCGCTATCACGACTTCGGCGCCACCACGCAATCGCTCGTCATGCGCTCGATGTCCGGGACGGTGCGCTTCATCAGCTGCCGACACCCGCTGGACAGGCTGCACAAGTACAGCCAGATCGACTTCTGCTGAGCTGAACCTGACGGGCGGTCGCCGACCGCCTCGGTCGTCCTTACCGTCTGCTCGACGTGTCAGCTCGCGGGTTCTGCCTCGGGCACCAGAACCATCACACCGCCGGGCTCGACCTGCACCAGCCCGCTCTGCACATCGAAGCGTTCCTCGCTGCCGTCCTCGCGGGCAAAACGCACCGTGCTCGGCACCACGACACCGACGAGCGGGGTGTGACCCGGCAAGAACGCGACGTCGCCGAAGTCGGT
>JBELAS010000089.1:0-6413 GCA_049508615.1 Acidimicrobiales bacterium | reverse complement strand
CCTTACCGCGAGCTGCGTATCCCTGTGGGCCTCGCCGAGGGGACCGCCATCGCCTACGCGTGGCGCGGCATCACCACCCCACGCCCGCTGACCCACGAGCTCATGACCGATCTTCTCTCAGCTCATCAAGTGAGTGTCGAGGGGGTTCGTATCACCTCCCGGCGCGGTCAGGTCTTCTACGCGGAGCTCGACACCATGGGACCGAGAGGGCGCCGGGTCGTACCGTGCCGGCCGTCGGACGCTATCGCTGTTGTCTTGCGCCAGGCGATGCCCAGTCCTCTCCTGATCGCAGACGACGTGCTGGAAGGTCGGGAGTCGGACGAAGCCCGATAGGTCTCGCTGCTGACGGGCTAGCGCGCCTGTGACGGATCGGTCTCCGCACCCTTTCCCACAAGGGGTGTGGCGGTCGCTTCCGCGGCGACGGCTTCACGCTCGCCCTCGTCCGAGATGCGCATGAGCAGTGCGATGAGTACGTAGTTGGCGACAAGTGACGAGCCGCCGTAGGCCATGAACGGCAAGGTGATCCCTGTGAGAGGAAGAAGGCGCACGATCCCCGCCATGATGAAGAACGCCTGCATGCCGAGGATGACGGTGAGCCCCGTCGCCAGGAGCTTGGCGAAGTCGGAGCGCGCCTTCTGGGCGATGCGCAGGCCGGCTCCGACCATCAAGACGAAGGCGAAGACGACCAAGCTGGTGCCCAGCAGCCCCCATTCCGTGCCGATAGCGGCGAAGATGTAGTCGCTTCCGACCTCGGGGATCCGAGAGAGGTTCGCCTGGCCGAATCCCAGCCCGGTGCCGACGAGACCTCCGGTGCCCAAACCGTAGATTCCCTGCACGAGCTGGTCCGAGCCTCCCGGCAGGTTGAACCTGGTCCAAGGGTGCAGCCAGTTCGCGACGCGCTCTCCCACCTGGGAAAACAGCTTGTTGGCGGCGAAGGCACCCACGACGAACAGTCCCATTCCGAAGACGATGTAACGACCCCGACCTGTCGCCAGCCACAGCATCGATATGAACAAGACGAAGATCAAAAGCGCGAAACCGACGTCGCGCTCGGCCGCGAGCACGAGCATGGCCAGACCCCAAGCCATGAGGATGGGGACGAGCGGCCGCGGATCGATCACGAGCCGGTTGCCGAGCCGGGCGGTCGGGATCGAGAGGAGCTCCTGCTTCTCGGAGAAGTACGACGCGAAGAAGATGCACAGCAGGATCTTGGCCAGCTCTACCGGCTGGCCACTGATCGGGCCGAGTTTCACGAACAATCGCACACTGGGCCCGTTGCGCACAGCGACTGACTCACCCAGATGTGGGATGAGCGGGGACAGCATGAGGAAAACGGCTAGAAGGAGCAAGATGTAGCGATAGCGGTCGAGGTCGCGAGATCGCCGCACGACCACGAGGGTTCCCACGTACATGGCGATCCCGACCGCCGTCCATGCCGCCTGCAGCTGGGGTGGGTAGGCGTGATGTTCGTCGATGACGGCGATCATCACGTACCCCAAGCCGTTCAGAAGGGTGGCGATGGGAAGAAGCACCGGGTTGGCGTCAGGGACGAGGACCCGGTTGGCGATGTGCGCGACGACGGCCAGGCCCAGCACTATCGCCAAGAACGGGCCGAGGTTGGGCGGGATCTTCGAGGTGGTGCCGATCGAGGCCAGCACGTAGGTGGCGACGACGATCAAGGAGCCGAGGACGAGCAGACCGAGCTCGGTCCGGCGCTTCACATTGGGTCCTTTGCGCCGAGCGCCCGATGCCCGCCGGCTCTCGAAGTGAAGTCTCATCGCCGTGCTGCACCCGGACCAAAGAAGTGTGCTGGGACCGCGACCGGTCCCGCCCTCCTACGGACGACAAAGACCCCGATGCCGCAGCCGGCCGTGGTCAGGCCGGCCGAGTCTGCGTTTGACGGGGCAACCCCCTCAGGCGGTCGACGCAACAAGGCTCGGGCCACCGGGCGCCAGCTTAGAGCCTGCTGCTGGTGGAGCCTGGATCTGAGACAGGGCCGCATCCCGAAAGCGGTCCCACGTTCAAGCGGCCACGTAGCCCAAGTACCGTGGAGGGGTGATGCCGAGACCGCATTCCGCACAGCCAGGCCCCCAAGCAGCGGCCCAGGCACAGGGGCGCACGTCGGTGCTCGAGGACGTGTCTGCTGGGCAGCCTGCCGGCAGGGTTGCGGAGATCATCGATGAGATGGGTCCCGAGCGGTTCTCCAACCGCGAGCTGTCGTGGCTCGAGTTCGGCGCCCGCCTGCTCGACCTGGGGGAGGACAGCGCGGTGCCTCTGCTCGAGCGGGTGAAGTTCTTGGCCATCTTCTCCGAAGGGCTCGACGAGTTCTTCGAAGTCCGTGTCGCCGGCTTGAAGGACCGAGTGGACGCCGGCCTTCGCAAGCGTTCCGTCGACGGACGACGCCCGAGCGAGACGCTGCAGGCGATATCCACCCGCGTACGTGAGCTGGTCGCGCGCGAGTCGCGGATCTTCATCGACGAAGTGGTCCCGGCCCTGGCCGACGCGGGGATTCGTCTCTCGGACTGGTCGTCGCTCGACGACGACGACCGCGAGTACCTCGTGGACGTGTTCGATCGGCAGATCTTCCCCGTCCTCACCCCGCTGTCGGTCGATCCCGGCCATCCCTTCCCTTACATATCGAACCTCTCGCTGAACCTGATCCTGCGGGTGGGCGACCCGGTGACGGGCGAGGTACGCGTAGCGCGGGTCAAGGTCCCGCCGCTTCTCCCGCGTTTCGTGGTGATGCCCGACGGTGAGCGGTTCGTGCACCTCGAGCAAGTGATCGCCGCCCATCTCGAAAGGCTCTTCGGCGACATGGTGATAGGTGAGCACTACGCCTTCCGCGTTGCCCGCAACGCCGACCTGGCGCTCGAGGAGGACGAGGCCGACGACCTGCTGGTCGCGGTCGAGATGGAGCTTCGGCGCCGGCGATTCGGGCGCGCGGTGCGTGTCGAGGTGTCCTCCGACATGTCCGCTGACATGCGCGACATGTTGCTGCATGAGCTCGACCTGGGGCCCGACGACCTTTACGAGATCGAAGCGCCGCTGGACCTCGGCGGCTTGTGGAAGGTTCATGCACTCGACCGGCCCGAGCTGCATGAGGAGGCCTGGGCACCGATGACTCCGCCCGCCCTGGCGGATGCCGGCAACGATCCGGCCGACCTGTTCGCGGTCCTGCGAGATCGCGATGTGCTCGTTCACCACCCGTACGACTCGTTCACGACGTCGGTGGAGGCGTTCATAGCCCAAGCTGCAGCAGACCCGGACGTGCTGGCCATCAAGCAGACCCTTTACCGGACTTCGGGTGACAGCCCGATCGTGGCGTCGCTCATCCAGGCTGCTGATGCCGGCAAGCAGGTGGCCGCCGTGGTGGAGCTGAAGGCGAGGTTCGACGAACAGGCGAACATCTTGTGGGCGCGTGCCCTGGAAGAAGCCGGTGTCCACGTCGTGTACGGGCTCGTCGGCTTGAAGACCCACTCGAAGGCCGCACTGGTGGTGCGACGCGAGGAAGAGGGCATTCGGCTGTACTGCCATGTGGGTACAGGCAACTACAACCCGCGTACAGCGCGGCTCTACGAGGACATGGGTCTGTTGTCGGCGGACCGCGACCTGGCGGCCGACGTTGGCGACCTGTTCAATTTCTTGACCGGTTACAGCCGTTCTGTCTGTTACCGCAAGCTAGTAGTTTCCCCGGTGTCCATCCGGACCCGGATCGTCGAGCTGATCGAGCAGGAAGCCAAGCTCGGCACCGAGGGCAGTATCACCGTGAAGGTGAACGGGCTCACCGACCCCGAAGTGATCGACACTCTCTACCGGGCTTCGGGAGCGGGGGTCCCGATCGACCTCATGGTGCGGGGCGTCTGCTGCCTGCGGCCTGGGGTCCCAGGCTTGTCGGAGACGATTCGCGTGCGCTCGATCGTCGGACGCTACCTAGAGCACTCGCGCATCTACCGGTTCGGGGGAACCGCTGGTCCCGTGACGCTACTAATGGGATCGGCCGACCTCATGGAGCGGAACCTCGACCGGCGCGTCGAGCTTCTCTTCCCCGTCACCGACAGCGACCTGCAGGCGAGGCTGCACGAGGTGCTCGCCCTCGACCTCGCCGACGACACGAATTCTTGGGAATTGGGTCCCGACAGCAAATGGTCGCGAGTTACGACGACCGCCGGGGTGAGCGTGCAGCGCTGCCTGCAGCAGCTGGCACGCGATCGTGTCCGCCGTCGCCGCGAGCCCGACGCACTGGGCATCCCAAGCTCCTGACGCGTTGCCATGGTGTTCGGTCCGCGACGGACCGCGCACCGCGGGCACGGGCATTAGGCACGGGCATTAGGCATAGAGCATTGAGCGAAGGTCAGACGGCCTGGTCACCGGAGTCGCTGTGCAGCGGATCGACGACCTCGGGTCGGCCGCCGTCCGGTGCGGGTGAGCCGGGGACGCGCGGAGCTGGCTCTGAGTCGCTGGCAAGCGCGTCCGAACCGTCCGAACCGTCCGAACCGTCGACACCGTCGACGAGAGGCGGTCGTTGCTCGACGATGTCTTCGTGCACCGTGCGGATGCGCTCACGCCAGCCCTCGGAGGTGAAGCGAAGCGAGAGATAGGTCCCACCGCCAACGGGAATGGGGAGCCAGAAGTTGACCAGCCGGTAGCCGAGCACCCCGAGGGCCGCGACCCCCTTGGAGACATGGAATCCGACGAGCGTCGGGATGAGAACAACCTCCACCACGCCGAGCCCGCCGGGAGTGATGGGTATGACGGCGAGCACGTTCGCCAGGCCGTAGGCGACCAGCAGATCGATTGGCGAGACCAGCTTGTGGAACGCGGCTATGAACACCCACAAGGACGCGGCGTCGAACAACCAATTGGCTGCCGCCCACGCCACTGCGCGGTTGAGCAGCTCACGTTCGTTAGCGAAGGTCCGGAGGCGCTCGGCTATGCCCTGGACCGCGTCCGCGAGACGATCACCGTCGAGGAAGGGCACACGGCCGGCGAGGGTCCGGACTATCTCTACGACGCGTCGGCGACCCCTCGTCAAGAGCACTATGACCGCGGCGAAAATACCCATCATCAACACGCCCGCACCGGCTGCCACCCCGTAGAGAGGGTTGTAGCCATGGAAGAAGAGGGACACGAAGAGCGCCAACCAGAAGATGACGTTCAGCACGACCGCTGAGCCCACCCCCTGCATGGCCAGCGCAAAAGCCGCGTCGCGTCCGCTCACATTGTCCTGGGTCATGAGCCGGTACGCGAGGGCGGCACCAGGTGCAGTTCCCCCGGGCATGACGTGGCTGAGGGCAAGGCTCGACATGTTGATCCGGAACAGCCTCCAGCGCGAGGGACTTCCTCGGGGGAGCAGGGTGTGTGTGAGCTGGGCGTAGGCCACCAGAGCTGCAGCCTCGAGCACTACGCCTGCGATCAGGTATGCGACGTTGACACGGCCGATCAAGTTGAGCGATTTGCGCGCGCCGCCGATCGCTACGGGAAGCGCCAGGGTGAGCAGGAGCAGGACCACAAAGGCGCTGACACCCCACAGGATGCCCTTGCGCAGCCGCCGGCGGGGTGGGCTCGCGTGGCGCCTCCGGAGCATCCATTCATGCTGGCACGTGGGGCAGGAGCCCAGCTGCCATGCTGGTGCGATGCCGCCGGAGCGCACTGCGATGCCGCCGGAGCAGGCCTTGACCCCCCTGGAGGTCACCCCGGCGCCCCTGGAGGTCACCCCGGCGCCCGAGGGGGACACCTCGACGCCTGAAACGCGGCGCGCCCGTCTGTGGGTGGCGGCCGAGGCTCGAGGCGTCCCCCTGCAGGCGATCCTCGTCTTCGTCGGGGTCGTGGTGATCGTCTACCTGGCGGGTCTACTGATCTACAAGCTCCGCGAGATCATCCTGCTGATCGTGGTGGCGGGGTTCATCGCCCTGTTACTCAATCCGGCGGTCATATTCCTCCGACGTCGTGGGGTCCGACGTCGGGGAAGTGCGGTGGCGATCGTCACGATAGGGGCGGTGCTCGTCTTCGCAGGCCTGGCGACCGCTTTCGGGTACCCGCTGGTGAACGGGATAACCCACCTCGCCAAGAATCTCCCCAAGTACGTGAGCCAGGCAGAGCACGGCAAGGGCTGGATCGGGCACCTGGTGCGGAAGTACCACGTGCAGCACTGGGTGAAGCAGAACCTCGCTCCGAAGTTGACGAGCTTTGCCACGAGCTTTTCGAAGCCTGCCCTGACGCTGGGGAAAGGGGCGGTGTCGGTTCTCATCGCTTTGGTGGTGATCTTCATGCTCGTGCTGCTGCTTCTGCTCGAGGGTCCGAAGCTGCGACGGGGTGTGTTGCGCATGATGAACCCCGAGCGCCGCGTCACGGTCACTCGGGTCGCTGAAAAGGTCAGCCGCTCGGTCACCGGCTACATGCTCGGCAACTTGATT
>JBELAS010000088.1:0-8108 GCA_049508615.1 Acidimicrobiales bacterium | reverse complement strand
TGCGTGGGGCTGTGGAAGTTTGCGAAGGTCACGTTGTGCGGCACAGGCGCGTCCTCCCATTTCCACTCGACGGCCTGACCGACGCGAACCGTCACGTTCTGTGGCGCAAAGGCCACAAACTTGAGCGTCACCACCACTCCCACCGGACCGTGAGCGGCACTGGTGGTCGGGGCGCTCGAACCGCTGCTACACGCCGAGGCGACCGGCACCAGCAAAGCAACTGCCACCACGAACACCGAAGCACGCGCGCCGAACGGACGGGCGTTCATGCCACCCCGACCGCCCGGATTCGCAGCAACCGACGCAACGCTCGAGAGACGGCCCGCGCGCTCATGTGTCGCCGGCCTCCGCCGTCACACTCGACGCGCCCGCTCGCGTCTCGAGCCAGTGGCGAAAACCCGCAGCGTTCGAGTGCACCCCGTTCAGCATCTCGAGCTTCTGGCGCTGGGCGGGGTCCGCCCCGTCGAGAGCGCCTGCGAACTCCAGCTCCAGGGCCGCGGCGATATCGGCTCCCTGGCGCCACGCCTGCTCCGCAACCATGGCCCAGTGGCGCAAAGTCTCCTCGGCCTCGGCGAGCACCTCTGCAGGGTCATCACCCAGAAGCCCATAGTGAGCGAGGGCTAGGCCTTCCGGACGGCGCACGGCGAAACGATGAAGGGAGGCGATGGCTTGGTCGAAATCGAAGTCGGGCGGTGGCGTCGCTGGGCGCAGCACGCCGGCGTCGGGCAGGCGCACCCCTATGGCGTCGCCGGCGAAGAGGATCCCGCTCACCGAATCGTGCAGCGCCAGGTGATGCTTGGCGTGTCCCGGGGAGTCCACCGTGGTGAGCACGCGCCCGGGCCCCAGACGAAGTTCCTCACCGTCGGCGAGCACGTGCAGCCTCTCAGCAGGAGTGGGCGCGAGACGGCCGTAGAGCGAGTCGAGCAGCTCTCCGTAGACGCGCGCGGCCGAATCGACGAGACGCGCCGGGTCAGCGAGGTGGCGAGCCCCATTCGCGTGCACGTAGACGGTCGCGGATGGGAAAGCTCGCGCCACGTCCCCCACCCCCCCGGCGTGGTCCAGGTGGATGTGGGTTACCGCCACTCCTGCCAGCTCGCTCGGGCCGACTCCGACCGAATACAGCGCATCGAGAAGCACGGGGACCGAGCTCTGGCTCCCCGTCTCGATCAGAAGCGGAGCAGGCCCTTCGAGCAGGTAGCCCGCGGTCACCCGCTCCCATCCCCCGAGCAAGGTGTCGATCTCCAACACGCCAGGAGCGATCTGCTTCGTGAGCGCCACTATGAGAACCCTTGGCCTGCCCGCCACACGGTAGTGGCATCGCACGTCGCTAGCCGGCTTCGAGTCTGCGCGGATAGGCGAGTGACAGGGCCGACGAGCTTTTTCGCGGTGCTTCTTCGATCGCCGGCATGCTGCGTCAGTCGTGAGTCCTTCATCGACGCTTCACCAACCGACGAGGCCGTCCTCGTCATGTGCCGACCTGAAGACACACCTTGATGTCGTCGGGTTGGCGCCGCAAGGCGTCCTCGAAGTGCTCCAGCGGGACCGTACGGCTGATCATCCGCCCCAGCCACCGCTTGTCCGCCCGGGCGAGCGCGTCGGCAGCAGCCTGGTAGTGACGGTAGTTCGCGTTCACCGAGCCGACCACGGCCTCGTTCTCCAGGACCATCGACCGGTTGAGCATTCCCGCGTCCACCCCGAGGCTGCGACCGCCCGAGGACAAGCCCGTGAGGCACACAACCCCGCCGGGCCCCATGTGCTCCATGGCGTCGAACACGAGGCTGCCCACGCCGGTGCATTCCATTACGACGTCGGGTTGGTCACAGGCGTCCGCGATCGTGCCCGTGTGGTACGTGGCACCGAGACCCTCGACGAGCTCGGGCTTTGACCCGCTCGTCACCCGGTCGAGGACATGAACCTCGAGCCCGCGCTGGACCGCCAGCAGCGCGGCGAGAAGCCCAATCGGTCCCGCCCCCGTCACCAGGGCACGCCGAGGCGCCCAGTGAGTGCGGCCCCCGATGCGCTCAACTTGCTCCCACCCCTTGGCGAGCACGCTCGCCGGCTCGAGCAATACTGCGAGGTGGCCCAACGAGGGATCGACCTTGACCACGTAGTCGGGCTCGATCCGGTAACGCTCCGAGCAGTAGCCGTCGCGCTCCTTTATCCCGCGCTCGGTGTACCGCCCGTTGCGACAGAAGTCCCACTCCCCTACGGCGCAGCTGGCGCAGGGTACCGGGTCGGGACGCCGCACGATTCCCACGACCAGGTCCCCGGCAGAAAGCTGCGCGCCGGCCGGGGCTTCGAGGACCCGCCCGAGTGACTCGTGGCCGATGACGAGCCGTTCGCGCCCCGGAGGCGCCCACCCATAGGCGCCGGAGTTCATCTCGAAGTCGGTCCCGCACACTCCGACGGCCAAGGTCTCGACGAGCACCGGACCATCCCCGTCAGGGGGCTCTCCGACATCGTCGAGCCGCGCTGAACCAGCCTGCCTGGGAACCACCGTGAGCGCCTTCACGAACTCGCCCTTCCGAGATGCTTGCGCGCCCGGTGGCGCGTCGAGTGCGAGTTCGATCGCCACGGTCTCTTCCACAAGGATTGGCGCATCAGCCGCGCCACTTCAGCTCGCCGCTGGTCGTCCATCGCCGACAATGATGGATATCCCGAGAGGTTGAAGGCAGCGTTCACCAACGACACGTGCGAGAACGCTTGGGGAAAATTGCCCACCTGCCGTCGGGCCTTCGTGTCGTACTCCTCGGCCAGCAACCCGAGGTCGTTTCGGAGGTCCAGGAGGTGCTCGAACAGGTTGCGTGCGTCCTCCTGCCGCCCGATCAGGTACAAGCAGTCAGCCATCCAGAACGAACATGCGAGGAACGCTCCCTCGCTATCTTGGAGGCCGTCGACGTCGTGTGCTTCGGCAGCGCGGTAGCGCAGGACGAGACCGTCCTCCGTCAGCCTGCGCTCGATGGTCTCGATCGTCGAGCGCACCCGCTCGTCGGTCGCCGGCAAAAAGCCCACCAGCGGGATCATGAGCAGGCTGGCGTCGAGCACGTCGGAGCCGTAGTACTGGGTGAACGCGCCGACATCCGCGTTGTAGCCCTTCGAGCAGACCTCCTTGTGTATCTGGTCGCGCAGCACCCGCCAGCGGTCTGCGGGGCCCTCGTATCCGCACTCCTCCACCATGCGCACGGCGCGGTCGACCGCGACCCACGCCATGACCTTCGAGTGGGTGAAATGGCGCCGTGGCCCGCGCACCTCCCAGATGCCGTCGTCCGGCTCGGTCCAACCGTTCTCGACGAACTTCATCAGTTCGAGCTGGAGGCCCCAAGCGGTCTCGTCCGGGGTGTCGCCCAAGCACGACGCCTCGTAGAGAGCCGACATCACCTCGCCGTACACGTCGAGCTGGTACTGGCTTGCGGCGGCGTTGCCGACACGTACAGGAACCGAACCCTCGTAACCGGGTAGCCATGGCACTTCCCACTCGTCGAGCCGCCGCTCGCCGCCAGGACCGTACATGATCTGCAGGTCCGACGGTTGACCCGCTACGGCTCGCAACAACCAGTTGCGCCACGCCATCGCCTCGTCGTGGTAACCCCCGCGCATCAGAGCTTCGAGCGTGAGCGTCGCGTCACGCAGCCAACAGAACCGGTAGTCCCAGTTCCGCCCACCCCCGAGCGTCTCGGGAAGCGAGGTCGTGGCCGCCGCCACGATCCCGCCGGTCGGTTGGTAGGTGAGTGCCTTCAAGGTGATGAGAGAGCGCACCACCGCGTCGCGCCACTCTCCTTCGAGCGTGCACGACGAGGCCCAGTCGCGCCACCACGTCTCAGTGTCCTCGATGGCGAACACAGGGTTGGCGGGATGAGGCACCTCTTTGTGTGAAGGGAACCAGGTGAGCTCGAACGTCTCGCTCTCGCCCTGAGTGATCGTGAAGTCGGCGACGGTCGTCATGGCCTCGCCCCTCGTCTCGACCGACGTCCACAGGCCCAGAGCGTCCGGACCGGCTATCGCGGAGAGGAGCCTGCCGGCGCGTCGGACCCAGGGCACTACCGCCCCGTAGTCGAAGCGCAGGACCAGGTCCATGCGCATGTGCACGGCGCCGCGCACCCCTTCGACCATCCGCACGACCTGAGGGTGATCTTCGCGCACCGGCATATAGTCGACGAGCCTCGCCATCCCTTCAGCAGTCTCGAACTCCGTCTCGAGCACGAGGGTGTCCTGGCGGTAGCGGCGCTTGATCTCTCGTACCTCCCCCGCCGCGGGAGCCGGAGCGATGCGCCAGAAGCCGTGGCGGTCGTCGCCGAGCAGCTTGGCGAAGCACGCCGGAGAGTCGAAGCGCGGCAAGCAGAGCCAGTCGATCGACCCGTTGCGCCCGACCAGCGCCGCGGTATGGGTGTCGCCGATGATCCCGTAGTCCTCGATGAGCAACGCCACGGTCCTATTCCCGGGGTCTGCCGCAAGAAGGATCGCACCAATGGCACCTTCCGCGTGAGGATCCGACCCGGCTCCTATCGCTACGGCAAGGGTAGCGCCTGGATCGGGCAGGCAACCGCCTACCCCAGACATCTCGCCCGCGGTTCACGCATGGGAACGGCCGGGTGTTGCGACCCGTCGTCGGAAGCACGACAGCCGGCCAGGAGTCGCTTCGCCCATCTCCCTGTCGCTTACCTAATCCCCCTGTGCGCTCAGCCGGCCGTGCACGCCCCTGTGCCGACCGTGGCGGTGGCGGACCGGGCGGCCGCTATGTCCCTCTCCACGGCGGGCATGGTTAGCGCGTAGCCGATGCCCGAGTTGGTGGTGGAGCGTGCGAAGACGACTCCGATGACCGTGCCGTCGGGGATCCCTTCCGCCGCGTCTCCGGAAGCCACCAGGGGCCCGCCGGAATTGCCGGGACGTACTTGCGCGTCGAGTTCGTAGATCGTGCGCTGGGTCGTAGCTGTGCCGTAGATGTCGAGCCCCGTTGCTCGAAAGGCAGCCGCCACTCCTGCCGGGGTGAAGGTAAAGGGACCCCCCTCGGGGTAGCCGAGAACAGCAGCGGTGGAACCGGGGCGGACGGGCGACGAACCCGAGACGAGCGACAACGACTTGTCGCCAAGGCCCGGCACCCGCAGTACGGCGATGTCGAGCTCCGGATCGAACAAGACTGCGGTCGCGTTGTACCGGCCTGCTGAGTCGATGACGAACGGCCTGGGTATGCCGGCGATCACATGGGCGTTGGTGACAACGAGTCCAGGGGCGACGACGAAGCCCGAACCCTCCTGTATGACACCGCAGCCCGCCCCGGCCACCTGCACGGTCGAGGGACCTGCGGCGACGACAGCTGCGGCCACCGCCGCGTTGCTGGGTCGCGTCACCGGGGTGGCCGACTGTGGCGGGAGGCCGGCGAACACCACGGGGAATCCCTCGGCCGCAAGGAACGACTCGATGCGGCTGAAGACAGCGGGCACGGGAGGCAGCACGTTGTTCATGGTCCGCACGATCCGCGAGTCGTGCAGAGCCGTGTCGAGCGAGGTGAACCGGCTGTTCACGAGGATGCTCGCCACCAGCCAAGTGGCCACCAGGGTGGCGAAGACGGCTACCGCCACCCCCGCGGCCGAGTCGATCGGTCCGAGACGGAGCCGTTGCAGGGCAGTGCTCGAGTGCGCTCCGACAAGCCTGCCCACCCCGCCCAGGGCGCCCGCCATGCCCAAGACCACCACCGCCGCGATCAGCGTCTTCGTGGTCGTGGTGTGGACCAGCCCGGCCAGCCGAGGGGTCATGAGCGCGCCCAGGAAGAGCCCCAGCCAGAGCCCGCCGAACGACAGCACCTGCATAGCGGCCCCTAGGCGCAGCCCGTGCACCGCCGAAAGCACCACGAGGACCAGCAGCAGATAGTCGACCCAGTTCATCGGGCTAGATCCTCCCCCACGCCCGGAGCAGATGCGAAGAACCATCGAACAGGGAGCCTCTTCCGGTACGGATCTGCTTCGGCCACTAGCGTGACCGGCGCCAGTACGAAGCGGGAGAAGACGCGCGAGAGGCAGGCCAGGATGCCTGACGACGCTGTTGCGTCCGGTGACGGGCAGCCCACAGAATCAGAGCACGCGCCGCCTCTGGCTAAGCAGCCTCTGACCGAGGAGCCCGCGCCACAGGAGGGTACTCACGCCCCTCCGGACGCCACGATTCCACCGAACGTCCAGAGCCCGCCGGACACCGCCATTCCTGAGGGTTCCCCCACACATCCGGCGGCAGGTCCTCCGCCCGGGAACGCCGGACATCCGCTCGCGCCGTACCCACCTGGCGCCTACCCATCTCAGGGCTATCCGCCCGCGTACCCTCCGCCCGGGTACCAGCCCTCTGGATATCCCCCTCGACGCCCTGATCCTCGGTGTCCCGTTGGCGGTCATCCTCGCCCTCACTGCGAACACCACGAACACCACGACCGGCACCACCGCCTCGTTCACCACCGCATCATGGGTGACCATCGGGCTCGGAGTCATAGCGGAGCTCGGTTACTTCTCGTTCCTCGACGGGAGCAGGCGCGGCCAGACGCTGGGCAAGCTCGTGCTCGACATCGCGGTTCGCGACATCACGCACGGAGGCCCGATCGGCGCCGGCAGAGCGCTCGCCCGCCGCTTCATCTTCTGCGCCACGTATCTCGGCTTCGCGATCCTCTTCCTCGTCAACGCGCTGTCACCGTTGTGGGATCCTCGGCGCCAGGCTTGGCACGATCATGCAGTTCGCTCCTGCGTCGTCAAGCTGCGATGACAGACTGCGCCCGAATGCGCGGGATCGTCGGTTGCGCCACAGCCAGGAGCGGGGATCGGGGCTGCCGCCACCTGAAGGAGGGCGGGGGTCGAGGTTCCCGCCCGGGGCGCCGAAGACTCCAGGAACGTAGGACCCGGGAGGCACATCGATGATTTGCAGCCGCAGAAACGATAGACAAGGTCTAGGTGCCTCATGGACGAAGCGGTGAACCTCGTCAAGCTGCTCGCCGAGATCGTGGGAGAGGACAGAGTCCTCTCCGGCGGCGCCGTCCCCGACAGCTACGGCCACGACGAAGCGCTCACTGCCACGGCGCGCAGACCGTTGGCCCTCGTACGACCCCGGTGCACCGAGGAGGTCTCCTCGATCCTGTCTCTGGCGAACGAACACCGGTTCCCTGTCACTGCTCGCGGCAGCGGCACCGGGCTGTCAGGGGCGGCGATCCCCTCTCCTGAGGGCGTGCTCGTCTCGTTCGAGCTCATGGACCGCGTGCTCGAGATCGACGCCGTCAACCACGTGGCTGTGGTGCAGCCCGGCGTGACGCTCGAGATGCTCGACAGCGCAACTGCCGCCCACGGTCTCGTGTACCAGGTCTTCCCCGGCGAGGACTCGGCCTCGCTGGGCGGGAACATCGCCACGAACGCCGGAGGTATGCGCGCCGTCAAGTACGGCGTCACCAGGCACCAGGTGCTCGGTCTGGAGGCCGTGCTGGCCACCGGCGAAGTGATCCGCACCGGGGGCAAGTACGTGAAGACCTCGGCGGGCTACGACCTGACGCAACTGATCGTGGGCTCCGAAGGCACACTCGCCCTCGTGACCGAGGCGACGCTCAAGCTGCATCCCCGCTTGTCCCACGCTGCCACGGTCCTGGCGCCTTTCGGCGCGCTCGACACGGTGACCGCCGCGGTACCGCGCATCATCGGGCGTGGCACAGCCCCGCTCATCCTCGAGTACGTGGACACGCTCACCATGGCTGCGATAACTGCCAACGTAGGGCTGGATCTCGGGATCCCGAAGGCCATGCAGGAGTCCGCCCTCGCCTACCTGGTAGTCGTGCTGGAGAACGCGCACACCGACCGTCTCGACGAGGACGTGGCGAGCCTCGGCGACCTGCTCGTAGAGCTGGGGGCGATGGAGGTCTACGTACTTCCCCTGCAAGCTGCCGCCCAATTGATCGAGGCACGTGAGAAAGCCTTCTTCGTCGCGAGGGCACTCGGGGCGGACGACATCGTCGACGTGGTGGTGCCGCGCGCGGCTGTGCCCACCTACATGGCCCAGGTAGGAGCCATCGCCCTGGAGCACGGCGCGCTCGTGAGCGGCTGCGGGCACGTCGGAGACGGCAACGTGCACCTGTCCGTGTTCGAACCCGACGT
>JBELAS010000087.1:0-6427 GCA_049508615.1 Acidimicrobiales bacterium | reverse complement strand
CGATATCGTGAAGATCGCCTGGGGGAGTGCCCTCTTCCTCGTGGTCGCGGTCTTGACCTTGAGCGTAGGCAGCAGGCTGGTCGCGGCACGACTTAGGAGAGTGAGACATGACTGACCCGACGATTGCTGCATCCGCCCCGGCGGTGGTCACGACTGAGCTCTCTTCCTCGGGTGTCGAGCACGTCGACCACAACTCTGCCATGAAGCTTCACGAGGTGTCGGTGGCCTTCTCGGGCAAGCTGGCAGTGCGTGACGTTTCGTTCGACGTGCCGATGAACGAGGTGACCGCCATCATTGGGCCGTCAGGGTCCGGTAAGACGACACTTCTTCGCACGCTGAACCGGATGCACGACCTGACCCGCGATGCAGTCGTGACAGGTGAGGTGAAGCTCAGGAACATTGACGTCTACGGGCCCACGATGCGTCCGATGTTGCTGCGTTCGAGGGTTGGCATGGTCTTCCAGCGTCCGAACCCGTTTCCCACGATGAGCATCTACGACAACGTGATATCGGGGCTGCGGTTCAACGGTGTGCGCCGCAGGTCGCTGCTGGACGAGGCCGCCGAGTCAGCCCTGATCGCTGCCGCCCTTTGGGACAGCGTCCGTGACCGATTGCGTGCCCATGCGAGCACCCTGTCCGGCGGTGAGCAGCAGCGCCTGTGCATAGCGCGAGCGCTGGCGGTCGAACCGGAGGTGCTGCTCATGGACGAGCCCACTTCATCGCTTGACCCGAGCGCGACCAAACGTATCGAGGAGTTGATCGGAGAGCTGAAGGACCGCGTGGCCATGGTGATCGTTACCCACAACATGCAGCAGGCGACCCGGGTGTCCGACCATTGCGCGTTCCTGCTGATGGGCGAGGACAAAGCTGGGGAGCTGATCGAGGTCGGTCCCACCACGAAGTTGTTCAGCGAGCCCTCAGATCCTCGGACCGAGGACTACGTGAACGGCCGTTTCGGCTGATCGACCTTGCTGGGTGACCGAGATCTTCGCGACGCGGACGCCCTCGTGAGAGACCCCGAGGCGCCGCCGCGCATCCTGGTGGTAGAGGACGAGGAGTCCTACCGCGAGGCGCTGTCCGCAGGGTTGGCCAAGGAGGGCTACGCGGTCGAGCTGGCAGCCGACGGATCCGAGGGCCTGCGTCTGTTCGCCGAGAACCCTCCGGACCTGGTGCTGCTCGACGTGCTGCTGCCCGGGGTGCCGGGCACCGAGGTATGTCGTCGCATGCGGGCGATCGCACCGGTTCCCGTGATCATGGTGAGCGCGTTGGACTCCGAGGTCGACATCGTGCTCGGGCTCGAGCTCGGCGCAGCCGACTACGTCACCAAGCCCTACCACCTGCGCGAGCTCACGGCGCGAATCCAGGCCGTGCTGCGCCGGGTCGCCCCCCCGCCCATCGGTCTTCCGGTCATGTCCGGTCGCGGCGCGCAATCTGTGTCGGAGGTGGTGGTCGCCGGGCCGGTTCGCATCGACTTCGCCCGGCGTGAGGTGACCGCTTCGCGACGAGCCGTGCACCTGAGCCGCCGGGAGTTCGACCTGCTCGCCTTGCTTCTGTCACCACCTGGTCAGGTACGCACGCGTGACGAGCTGATCGACAGGCTGTGGTCCGGGCGCGATCTCGCCGACACCCGTACCCTCGACACCCACATACGGCGACTTCGCGTGAAGCTCGAGCACGATCCTGCCGATCCGCATTACCTGGTGACCGTGCGCGGGGTGGGTTTTCGCTTCGACGCCGAGGGGCGCGGGGAGTCCGAGCGCGAAGAACCCTGAGTCGACATGACCAGGCGGCCCGGCGCTCTTGTGCGTCAGGAGCTGCGCAGCTCCTCGCCGCGCCAGATGGGCTGGCGCGGGCGGTCGAACAGCACGTCGAGGCGCTCGCCGCGCAAGGCCGCGAAGACGTGGCGTCCCCATCGCTCTGCACCGGCAAGCGGCTGGGGGAGGTTGTCGGGGGAGAACCATCCCACGTCCGAGGTCTCGAGTGGGTGGGGCTGCAGCTCACCGCCTACGGCCCGGCAATGGAAGACGAGCGAGTACAAGGGGACCCTGGTGAACCCGAGGCGCAGCCCGTCGAGAACGGCGATCAGGCGGATGACCTCGGCTTCCACGCCGGTCTCCTCGAGCACCTCCTTCACCACCACCTCGGCCGCCGAGTAGCCGACGTCGGCCCACCCGGTGGGGTAGAGCCACACACCGGAGTCGGCGCGCTGAACGAGAAGCAGCTCACCTTTCTCGTTGCCCACCGCGGCGCCTACGGCGACCTTCGGGGTCACGTATCCGGGCACTCCCTCTCCCACGGCCCCGAGCCACTCCTCGACCAGCTCCTCGGCGTCCTCCACGCCGTTTGCCCCCTGGGTGGCAGCGACCGAGATGTCGGCGGCGACGCGCAGCACTTCCTCGAAGCGCTCGCGTTCATAGAGGTTCTCGGTGAAGCCCAGGCCCGTGCGGGCGATGGCGGCCAGGCATTCGCTCCAGCGCAGCAGCTGACGCGTGGATACGGGACGACCCACGGTCGTGACGCTAATACCGGCTGGTGCCCGCCGCAGCGTCGCACGATACCTGCCGGCCCCTCGACTTGCGTGTCATCACGGTGGCTTCGGACCCTGGCAGGCCGACCGAGCTTGCGCCTCTCGGGCGCCCCCCGGCGGGGTGTTCTCGTCCCAGGGCCAGCGTGGGACAGAATGGTCGTCATGGCCGTGAACGCTGACTGCCGCCACTACGTCATGCAGACCACGAGCCGTGGGGAGAAGCTCGAGCGCTGCCGCGTGGATGCCAACGAGCACCTTCCTTTCGCCTGTCCCGAAGGCTGTGTCTTCTACGAGCCCCGCAAGGTGTCCTCGGCCGGGTGGCACATCGCCGGACGCCGCAGCGACGATCCGCCTGGTCGCTGATCAGACCGTTTACACGCGCGGGAAGCTGAGCGTCATCGGGCGGTGTCGGCGGGCGCCGGCCCGAGTTGGTCGCCCACACCTCCGGCCCGCCAGAAGTCGAGCACGGTTTCGGCGTTCACCCGACCAGCCTCGATCAGCGCCTCGGTGTTCGAGAAGTCGTCGTAGCGTGACATGGGTTCGGAGTCGACGGTGAACACCACAACCTCGGTGCCCTCGGGCAGGTGGGCGAGCTCGCGGACGAATCGGGTGTGTATCGCGATGAAGAAGGCGGTGAGCACCGCCTCGACTGGCCTGCGGTAACGATGAGGGGTGTAGTGCATGGGGCCGCACAGGAGCACGAAGATCCGCTCGCAGTGGTCGGATATGGCGCGGCCAATGGGCACGTTGTCCACGACTCCGCCGTCGATGAACGACTCACCGTCGATCTCGACCGGGGGCAGCAGTGCCGGCAGTGCCGCCGAGGCGAGGATGCGTTCGATGGCGGGCCCGGAGGTGAACCAGCGGGTGCGGCCGTCGTGCAAGGAGGTGGCCACGACCTCCATGTGCACCGGGGCATGCTCCAGGCGGTCGAAGGTGATGCCCTCCTCGATGACCTTGCGCAGTGCGGTGTTCGGGTGCACCGACTCGCGCTGCTGGAAGTAGCGCAACGCGTTCGGCACCCGCCCCTGGGGGAAGATGTCGTCGCGGGTGAGCCGCCGCCAGATCGTCAGCATGCGGTCCACACCCGAGGCGGTGGGGTCGCTGCAGAACCCCGCCGCGTTGATGGCACCAACGGAGGTGCCGAAGACCGCGTCGGCGGTGATGCCCCGTGCGACGAGGGCCTGGACCATCCCGATCTGAGCGGCACCTCGGGAGCTGCCACCGGCGAATACGAAGGCGGTGCGAGCCCGGCGTCGCAGGATGCTGGTCCGGCGGTGGCGTGCCAGCCAGCGCCGCGGCGTCCCCGACGCGAGAAAGACCCCGCCGGGTAGTTGTGTGCCGGGGGTGGCCTGCGCGCCGGCGGTGGCCGGTTCCCCGGGCTGCTCCGCAGCGACTCCAGGCGTCTTCAGAGCCGTTCTCCGGGTGCCGCTCGGTTGTCCGTGGAGGGAGGGCTGCTGCGGCTGGACTCGCGCTCGGCCCGGTCTCGCCTTATCCCCCAGCGCACCGAGACCACCACGAGGCCCACGATGAGCACCACGAAGACCCCGAAGACCGTGTCGAAGGCGGCGCTCACGGTGACGCGGCAGGTGCGAAACTGCTGATGGCACGACCACGGCTCAGGCTCATCACCTTTGACGCTACCTCCGGACCCGGAAGGCCTCGGGTCAATGCCCCGCGCGACACACCCGTCGTGCATGCTTGGGAGCGTGTCGAGGTCCGGATCGAGATGAGCGAGGTCCTGGGACCGAAGAGGAAGGGCGCGCTGGTGCTCGAGCGCCAAGGTGCGCTGTCGCCCGAGCTGCTGCTCGCCCGCCTGCGAGGCGACGGTGACGAGCGCGCGATGGTCGACTCAGGCCTGGCGGGGGGACTTCGTGACTGGCTCGAGGACGCCCTCGCCGCCGCCGCCGGGTGTCCACCGGAGGGACCCCCGGTGCGGGTCACCAAGGAAGCTGTGAACCACGTTCTCAATTGCGAAGCCCACGCACTCTCACGAGTGGCCATGTCTCGCGCTGTCACCGTCGAGCTCGCTCGGGGGATTCTGGTGGACGCGCTGTTTCGCCAGTGGGTGGTCTTGGGAGACATCGGCGAGCCATGGGCAGATGCCGTGGCGGCGGTCGAATGCGCGGGCGACGAGGCCATCGTCCGCTTCATAGCGAGCCTTGACAACGAGAGCCGGCATCGTCTCGCCGAGGAGGTGCGAGAGCATGCCGCAGGCATCAAGTCTGTCTGGCCGGTGTCGAGCCCGGCTTGGCTCGCCCGTACCCAGGAGCGCCTGGAGGTTCCGCTCGGGGGCGGGCGCGTCGTGCTGAGCGGCGTCGTCGACCTGGCATTCGGAGCGCCTTGTGCCGGGCGCGCCTCGGTGTGCCTCGTCGAGCTCAAGTCCGGCGCACGGTGCCTCGAGCACCGTGGGGACCTCCACTACTACGCCCTGTTGGAGACGCTTCGAAGCGGCGCGCCTCCCTTCCGGATCGCAACGTACTACTCGTCGACCGGCGAGCTCGATGCCGAACAGGTCGGTGAGGATGTGCTGTTGGGAGCGCTGCACCGGACCCTCGCCGGAGCGGAGCGCCTGTGCCGGCTGGCGTCAGGTGTCGAGCCGGCGCGCACGGCGAACCCCCTCTGCGCTTGGTGTGCGGAGCTACCCGGCTGCGGGCCCGGCCAGGAGCGCGCCCGGAGCCGGATCCCGAAGGTGGCGGGGAACCCCCGGGCCGAGGAGCGCATTCGGGCCGGTGACCCGTGTTGGGCGGAAGGGGAGGCCGGGTGAGACGGGTGACGGGGGAGGCCGGGTGAGAGCTGCCCGGAGCGTCGATGGAGATGTCGCCGAATCGACCCGGCCTGTGAGGATCGGGCTCGCTTTGCCGCGCGCCGCGGCCCTCACGGACGCCTTGTTGGAACACGCCACCTGCGGCGTGCCGGCCTCCGACTTGCAGGAACTGCGCGCGCAATTGCTTCGTGAGCTGCCTCCGCTGGTGGACGAGCTGTACCCGAACGAACGGTTGCAGATCGGCGCCTACGAATTGACCGTCGCTCGCGACCACCCGGAGCGCTGCGCGGCGCAGCGTGATGCGTTCGTTCCTTCTCCCACTCGTTGCAAGAGAGCGATTGGTGTCGCAGCAGTTGAGCGTTGCGTGCGCGGTCGCGCGTCGGCGCCTTCGACAGCGGTGGCCGAGGTGCTGGAATCCGGCGTGGAGGACCTCTCCGTCGCGGTGAGGGCCCAGCGTGCCCGGCGCCCGTCATGGTGGGCCGAGTGGTACGCCGGCTTGGGTCCCGGAGGCCGGGCCACGGTGCATGCAGAGGCCGTGACGTGGGCCACCCAGTTATGGACCGCGCTCGACTGGCATCGCTTCGAGAGGCCTCCCGTCGTCGGAGGTCGAGACGACTGGTGGGACTGTCCGGGTCGCCGGCAATTGGTGGTGCGAGGCCGGGCCGAGGTCCGGGCCTGGGTGGGTGACCGACCGGCGATGCTCGTCGTTGCTGCCGGTTTCCCCCGTACCGGTTGGCGCGCCGAGCTCGCGCACAGTGCTCTTGTCGTCGCGCTGGCTCGCGGGGAGCGTTCCATGCCTGCGCGTGTGGTGGGCCTGTGGCCGGCCAGCGGGCTCGTGCGGATATGTGAGGTCGACACCGCCGCACTGACCGAGGCGGCCACCGCTCTGGTATCAGCTGTCACCACGTGGGTGGACGCCCTTGTCGGGTCGCGCCGTGGCGATCCGGTGGCGTGTTAGCTGGTTACGATGGAATGAGCGCGAGTCCCAGTCGTCGCTTCGTGCGGCAACAGGGCAGTGTCTCACGGATCCTCTTGGCGGATATCGATGTTCTCGATAGAGCGTGCACGATTTGGCGAGCGACAGAGCCAGTGGGCGCGCGAAAGAAGTTGCAGGCGAAAGCGCTTCGGACTCC
>JBELAS010000086.1:0-6444 GCA_049508615.1 Acidimicrobiales bacterium | reverse complement strand
AGTCCACCGTGTACATCGGAACAGCAGCCGAGGAAACCGGTGCGGTGCTCTTCAGCGTGGACCATCACCACGGCTCCGAGGAGAACCAGCCGGGATGGGAGCACCACGACCCAGAGGTGGTCGACCCCACCACCGGGCGGATTGACACGCTCGGGTTCTGGCGGCGCGCCGTCGACGGCGCTCGTCTCGGAGCGAGCGTGGTCGGGATGGTGGGCGACTCTCGGATGATCGCCGCGCGCTGGAACACGCCGCTCGATCTGTGCTTCATCGACGGAGGCCACGGAGAGCAGCCGGCGTGGGCGGATTTCACGGGCTGGGCACCCCACGTCGCTCTGGGGGGACGGCTGGCCATCCACGACGTGTTCCCCGACCCTGCAGACGGCGGTCGACCGCCCTACGACCTGTGGTGCGCTGCGCTCGCCTCGCAGGAGTTCGTCGAGGACGACGGGTGCGGGTCGCTACGTGTGCTCAGAAGGGTCGCGCCGCCGGGCGCGGCTCTGTGAGATCCAGCCCGGCGGGAAGCGACTCTCCCCGGAACAGGCCCGACCCAGCTGTGGCGTTCGAGAGCGCGTCGGCAACCAGGACGACGGCACCCGCGGTGTAGGTGGTGCGCTCTCCTGAGGGGAACGTGACAGCTTCCGGATAGACGATCCCCGTCCAGTACGAGCCGTCGGAACAGCGATGAGCACGCGTACAGGCCAGGAGCCGGATGGCCTCGTCCCTCCTGCCGGTCGCATCGAGCGCAAGGGCGCACTCTGCCGTCTCGGCAGCGGTGACCCACGGACCGGTCGACACGCAGCGCACCCCGAGCCCGTCCATGACGAAGGTCTCCCACCAGCGATTGATACGACTGTTGGCGCAGTCGCCCTCCAGGGCGCCGGAGAGCACCGGGTAGTACCAGTCCATGGCGAACTCTTGCTTCGGCTCGAAGATGCCCGGAGCGTGGGCGATCGCATGGGCCAGGCGGCCCGCTGCGAGCTCCCAGTCGGGGCGTTCGTGCCCGAGCGCCTCGGCGCATGCCACGCCGCAACGAAGCGCGTGGTAGATCGACGAAGAGCCGGTGAGAAGCGGGTAGCGACCGAGGCGGCCGTCGGGATCCACGGACCACAGCACCGTCCCGTCTTCACGCTGGAATCGCAGGACGAACGTCAGCGCCGCGTCCAGAACGGGCCACATCTCCTCGAGCAGCGCCCGGTCTGCGGTGACGCAGAAGTGATGCCAGACCCCGGTGGCCACGTACGCGCAGACGTTCGTGTCGAGCCGTGGGTCTTTCACGCCGCTGCCGGGCACGTAGTAGTTGAACCAAGAACCTTCGGGGAGCTGCGTGTCGGCAAGCCACTGGTATGCACGCGCCGCCTCCTCGTACAGCCCCACGACCGTGAGGGCCATCGCGGCCTCCACGTGGTTCCACGGGTCGCAGTGCCCTCCGTCGAACCACGGGATCATGCCGTCGGGGCGTTGCACGGCGGCGATGGACTGCGCGGTCGCCACCACCTCGTGGGCCTCGATGACGCCCGGCACCTCAGGAACCGCGACCAGGCCAGCCGGCGCAACGCGCCCGGCCGATTCCTCGTCCGGACCGCGCTGGGCCATCGAGCTGTCGGTGCTTGTCATGCCGGTCTCCCCAGGCGAGCGACGAGGCTCTTGCCGAGCACGCGGTCGAGGAGGTGCTCGAGAGCAGTCATGCCGGCTTCCTCAGGTACACGACGAGGCTCTTCCCGAGCACGGGGTTGAGGAGGTGCTCGGCAACCCGTGTGATGCACGGAGCCCGCACGATGTCCCACACCAGCACCCGGTGATAGGCGCGTACGAGGAGATGGTCGTCTCGGCGAGGCCCCACCCAGCAACGCAGCCACCAGTACGGGGTGTGCAAAGCGTGGGCGTGGTGACTACCGAGCGGTTTCAACCCTGCTTCGCGCAACCGCTCGACGAGAATCGACCGCCGGTAGATGCGGACATGCCCACCCTCGATGTCGTGGTACTCGCGCGACAACGCCCAGTTCACCGCTTCGGGCCCGAAACGGGGCACCGTCACCGCCATGGTCCCGCCCGGTCGCAGCACCCGTGCGAGCTCGGACATCGCCGTCTGGTCTTGTTCGATGTGCTCCAGCACCTCGGCAGCGATCACCCTGTCGAAGCTGGCGTCGTGAAACGGCAGCCGTAGCGCGTTGGCTCGGACCACCCCGGCCTCCTCGTCGGGGGGCACCTCCTTCGCGTCCAGCATCGCCTCGATCGTGTTGCGCACCTTGGAGACCTCTTCCGCCTCAGTGTCGAGAGCCACGACCCGCGCCCCGAGCCGAAACGCACCGAAGGCATGCCGGCCTCCACCACATCCGAGGTCCAACAGGCGTTCACCGCGATGCAAACCGAGGCGCTCATAGTCCACCGTCAGCACGAGACAGCGTCCTTGTCAGGTCGCGGCACGCGATGCTCATCGAGCAGAGCTCGGTACTGCTCGGCGGTTTGAGAAGCCGTTGCGTGCCATGTGAAGCGTCCGAGCACCCGTCGGCGACCGCCCTCACCCAGCCGGACGGCGAGCGTTTCGTCCTCGAGGACGCGCCGGATCCCCGTGGCCAGGGCCTCCGGGTCACCCGGCTCGACCAACAGGCCCGTCGAGCCGTCTGAGCCCACCACTTCCGGCAAAGCCCCGCCCGTCGTGGCCACGAGCGGGATCCCGCAAGCCATTGCCTCGATGGCGGGCAACGAGAACCCTTCGTACAGCGACGGGACCACCGCAACCTGAGCCTCGGCGTAAAGACCAGCCAGTTCCTCGTCGCTTATCCCACTCACGGAACGTACGACAGGCGCCAGTCCCAGGCGACAGATCGTTCGCGCCACCCTGCCGCCGTCGTTGGGCTGGCCGATCACGACCAGCTCGATGTCACGCTCGGTGCGAAGCTTCGCCACTGCCTCCAACAACGGCACGAGCCCCTTCATCGGCACGTCGCTCGACGAAGTGACCATCACCCGCCCCGGGACGCGGCGGTACTCGGGGCGGGGACGGAACACGGTGTGGTCGACGCCCACGGGCACCACGGTCATGCGATCGAGGTCGACGCCCATCTGCGCGGCGATGTCCACTTTGGAAGACTCCGACACCGTCACGATCCGTGGAAGACGTCTGGCGACTCGCACCTGCATGCGTGTGAAGCCGAACCACCTGCGCTGGGTGGTACGGCGGCAGACATTTTCGGCATGGGTGAGTGCCAGCTTGCGGTCCACCGTGATCGGATGGTGAATCGTGCTGAGCAGCGGCCATCCGTCGGCGAGCATACCGAGCAGTCCCGAGCCGAGGGACTGGTTGTCGTGCACGAGGTCGAACGTGCCGCGCCGCTGTGCGAGGATTCGCCGCGCGCGCAACGAGAACGTGAAAGGCTCGGGAAACCCTGCGGTGCACATCAGCGCCATCTCGAACACATCGATCGCCGAGTGGAACTCGCGCGGGTGGGGCACCCGGAACGGATCCGGGTCCCTGTAGAGGTCGAGGCCCGGCACAGGGGTGAAGCCCACTCCGTCGTCGAGCTCGGGCCAGGGCTGTCCTGCCAACACTTCGAC
The DNA here is from genome assembly GCA_049508615.1 of Acidimicrobiales bacterium. Lineage (GTDB taxonomy): Bacteria > Actinomycetota > Acidimicrobiia > Acidimicrobiales > UBA8190 > Bog-564. The sequence goes on along the minus strand of JBELAS010000086.1, from coordinate 2,889 downwards.
CGAGTGCCCCAAGCTCACGAGCTCCTTCGCGAGGTGGCGCGTGTAGACGCCCTGGCCGCCGCAGCGGGGGTTGCCCCTGTAGACGAGGAAGGCGACGCGTAGCCCGTCGCGGTCGGGGGCCGCTGCAGGCCGCGGCTCGGGAACCTCCACGAGCTTGCTACGTTCCCAGGACCCACGTGTCTCCGCCCATAGTTTGAGTGGGCTCTTAGGCACGCAGACTCCCCGCCCCGGCGATCATGTCCGGTCAGCCTTCCCCGGATCCGTGCCGATGCGCAAACGGTGGACCTCGCCATCCTTCGTACGTCGGTGAGAGTGCCTGCATCTTTAGGCGCAGGCACGGTCGGTCGGGCAGGGTCCCGGCCTCTGTTGCACTCCGAGCGGACGCCGGGAGACTAGGTTGTCAGTGGCACCACACGCTCGAGGAGCGCCTCTGAATGGCCATCGAGATCCTGCACCTGTCCGGCATCGTGAAGAGCGCGCTGGTGGACCGGGATGGAGACCGCCTCGGGCGGGTGGAAGACCTGATCGTCAGGGTGGGCGACTCCCCGCATCCCCCGCTGTCGGGTGTCGTCGTACACATAGGGCACCGGGCGATGTTCGTGCCCATCCACCGCATCACTAGCATCCGCCCAGGACGCGTGGAGCTGGTCGGCGAGACCGTCAGCCTGGCCCGTTTCATGCGGCGCCCAGGGGAACTGCTGCTCGCCGGCGACCTGATGGCCCGGCACCTGATCAACTTCTCCGGCGCCCGCTTGATCCGGGCGAACGAGATCGAGATCGCCAGGCTCGACGCGCGCTGGGAGGTGGTGGGGGTCGACCCGAGCTCACGCGTGGCGCTGCGGCGTCTGTTGCCTCGTCCTCTCGCGCGCCATATCCGGGCGGGCGCGCTGGTGGACTTCGCCAGCATCGAGCCCTTCGTCGCCCACGTTCCCACCGCCAGGCTCCGGATCCCCTACCGGAAGCTGGCCAAGCTGCATCCCGCCCAGATCGCCGACCTCGTCGAGGCCGCGTCGCACGACGAGGGCGAAGAGATCATCGAGGCCGTCGGACAAGACCGCGAGCTCGAGGCCGACGTGTTCGAGGAGCTCGACCCGGAGCACCAGTTGGAATTCATCCGCTCGCGATCTGACGCGGAGGCTGCACGCCTCCTTGCCACCATGGCGCCGGACGACGCGGCGGATTTGATCACGGAGCTGGACCAAGAACGACGCCTTCCGGTGCTCGTCCTCATGCCTCCGGCCCACCAACGCAAGATTCGAGCTCTGCTCAGCTACAACCCGGAGACCGGCGGCGGCCTAATGAGCCCCGACTTCCTCTGCCTGCCGGCGACGACCCCGTTGTCAACCGTGCTCGACGCTCTACGAGCCAGCCCCGCACCGCCCGAGGCGTTGGCCGTGGTCTTCGCCAGCGGCCCCGACGGCCGCGTCAGCGGATCGGCGTCCGTGGTATCACTCGTGAAGGCCGACCCGGCCTCCTCGCTGGGGTCAGTCGTCCGTCAGAACCCCGCCCACGTCCACCCTGACTGGGACATCCACGCAGTCGTCCGCAAGATGTCCGACTTCAACCTCACCGTGGCTCCGGTCATGGACAGCGAGCACCGCATGATCGGTGTGATCACCGTCGACGACGTCCTCGAACTGCTGCTGCCCACCGGCTGGCGGCGCGACTTCGGCATGGCCGTCGCAGAGGACTAGGAGGCTCCAAAGACCGGTGCCGCCTCAGCCGGCCGGGCAGGGACCCGGTTCGGCGCAGCGACGAGATATCGGCCGAAGAGCCGGCGGGTGGGAGGCTCCCCGGTACCCGGCTATCATTTCGTCAGCTGATCAGCCGCACTCCGCATGGTACGTCGCGCCCCTGCGGGCGGGCCGTGCAGGATCGGAACGGTGCGTCGGGCTGCAAGTCCCGACGAGTCCGGCGCCCACCGGACGTCACCTCCCGGGAGTGCGGCTGCCGGAGGGCACGACGAAGGAGTAGCGCTGCACGCTGACAGTGGTTCACCACGACCGCGACCGCGCGCACGCCGCCAGCCAGGAGCCTCTCCCACCGGACTGACCGGGGGCTGACCTGCGCCGGGCGTGCGCGCCGCCAACGCACGCCTAGGAGCCGGCACCCGTCGGGAGGTCCCAGCAATGGCCGACAAGGCCTTCGACACCGAGAACGCCACCGCCGTCCTCGATGAGGCGCACCTGGGCGACATCCGGGGGGCCCTGGGTACCATCCGCCTGAACGACGTCCAGAGGCGTTCGTGGCGAGCCCGGTTGCTGATCTTGCTGGCGATCATCGGTCCCGGGCTGATCGTGATGGTCGGAGACAACGACGCGGGCGGCGTGGCCACGTATGCGCAGGCGGGCCAGAACTACGGGCTCAGCCTCCTTTGGACACTGCCCCTTCTCATCCCGGTGCTGATCGTCAACCAGGAGATGGTCGTGCGCCTCGGGGCCGTCACCGGCGTGGGCCATGCCCGACTGATCAGAGAGCGTTTCGGGAAGTTCTGGGGGACATTCTCGGTGAGCGACCTGTTCGTCTTGAACTTCCTCACCATCGTGACCGAGTTCATCGGGGTGAGCCTGGCCCTCGGGTATCTAGGCGTTAGCGAATACATCTCGGTACCGATCGCCGCGATCGGCCTTGTCGCCATGACCGTGACGGGCAGCTTCCGCCGCTGGGAGCGCTTCATGCTCCTGTTCGTCGTTGCGAACTTCCTCGTGATCCCGCTCGCTATATACGCCCATCCCCACGCGGGCCCGGTCCTTCACGGCTTGGTGGTACCCGGAGTTCGTGGTGGGTTCAACTCGACATCTGTGCTGCTGGTCATCGCCATCGTGGGAACGACGGTGGCGCCGTGGCAGCTCTTCTTCCAGCAGTCCAACATCGTCGACAAACGGATCA
>JBELAS010000085.1:0-6454 GCA_049508615.1 Acidimicrobiales bacterium | reverse complement strand
ACGTCCGAGCGCGGCTCGACGATGTGATGTCCCCTGAGCATCAGACAGTGCTCGCAGCAGGGGCCGGTGGGAATTGGGCACCCGTCCACCTATCTCTTGGAGCAGGGTCACAGCGTCTTCGACCGAGTCGACGGATCCCGTCGTGGAGTCAGCCTGGCAGAATCCCTGGTCACAACCTCAACGTTAGGTTAGGACCTACCGGCGAACCAGACCCTGTTGCGACCTGTTCGCATAGTTTCTAACGTGTCCCACGGATCGCAATTGACGAGGAGCGCGCAAACGATGGCCAACCCCGGGGCCAGACTCGTGAAGATTCGCAACAGCCTTACCCCGAACGAGTGGGTGAGGGTAAGCGGTATGACAGCGACGATTGTCTGTCTCAACGTCATGGGTTGGGGGATGCTCGCTGCTGCTCTTGGCACCCACTACCACATCACCCGCACTGAAATCTTCGGAGTGGGAACCGGGATCCTCGCCTATACGCTCGGTGTCCGCCACGCCTTCGACGCCGATCACATCGCGGCGATCGACAACACGACTCGCAAGTTGATCAATGACGGCAAGCGGCCGCTCAGCGTCGGGTTCTTCTTCTCGCTGGGGCACTCCACGGTGGTCTTCTTGCTTGCGGTGCTCTTGAACTTCGGGATCCGAGGCCTCGACGAGCAGGTGAAGAATGGCAGCTCGGGGCTGCAGTACACCACCAACATCATTGGCACCTCAGTGTCGGCGTTCTTTCTCTTCCTCATCGCCGCGTTGAACATTGTCATCTTCTACGGGATCGTCAAGGTCTTCCGCGAGATGCGCACTGGCGCCTACGATGACGCCGAACTCGAACGCCAGCTCAACAACCGGGGACTGATGATGCGGTTCTTCGGGCCCTTCGCCAGAAGGATCGACACCCCTTGGAAGATGTACCCGATCGGCTTCCTCTTCGGCCTCGGGTTCGACACGGCCACGGAGGTGGCGCTGTTGGTGCTGGCGGGAACAGCCGTCGTCGGCGGCCTGCCGTTCTACGCCATCCTCTCGCTGCCGATCCTTTTCGCCGCGGGCATGAGCCTCTTCGACACCCTCGACGGCTGCTTTATGAACTTCGCCTACGATTGGGCGTTCGCCCGCCCGATCCGCAAGGTCTACTACAACCTCACCATCACCGGCCTGTCGGTTTTCGTGGCTTTCTTCATCGGAGGGGTCGAGGTACTCGCGCTCCTCGCGCAGGATGGCCATCTCGGCGGATCCTTCTGGTCGTTCATGAAGAACTTCAACATCAATACGGCCGGGTTCTTCATCGCCGGAGTGTTCGTGATCACGTGGGTGGTCGCGCTCTCCATCTGGCGCTTCGGCCGCATCGAGGCCAAATGGGAAGCTGCTGCCCAGCAAGCTCGCGAGACACAGATGGCGCTCGAGTAACGCTACCACGACCCGCGGCTTCTCTCCTCATCGCCGCAGCACTTTACGACGATCCAAGGTCCATTTCCGACGATTGCGCGTAGAGCACATAAAGGGCCCGAGAGCGAGAAGAAAGAGCCACGTCAGGGAACGCGCGTCTCGACAAGACTTCCTCGATCTGGTGGGAGGGTGGTACAGCCGACACATGCGGGAGCGGTAAGAAAGAACGGTGGCAATGTTGGAGAATCGCTTGGTGGATTGGTTGGGAAAAGAGTTGGAGGTCTCGGGCTTTGAGAAAAATCAAAATCATCAACAAGATTGCCGAGCTCCGGTTTCGTTTCGCGCACATCTGGCCGTGGATCCCATCTGCGATCTGTCTTAGGATCGAGACGCTGACCCACAAGAAGATCATCCTCGATAAACTTCAGGTACGCGTCGCCGCTCAAGACCTGATGGTCGACGAAGTGTGACTTTGCGTATGGCGATATCACGATTGAGGGTACGCGCAGTCCGTATCCACTGCCATCCACGGTTGGCGGAACCATGTCGTCATAGAACCCACCCCAGTCGTCCCACGATAAGAAAACCGCAGTCGAGTCCCAATCTGGACTCTTCATCGCCGCGTTGATAATCGCAGTTACGTATGCCTGACCCTGATGGACAGACGCGGGAGGGTGCTCACTATCGACGTTCGATGGGGTGATCCACGAGACAGAGGGAAGGCTCCCGTCGTTTGCAGCGGTGAAGAATGCATCGAGCGGCTTCACGTTACTAACCTGATGATCGGTTTGGACGTCTGTAAAGAGGGGAAGCGGGTTCCAAATACCGGGTGTACGGTATTTTTGCTCGACAGGTGGACAGGTTTCCGCCGAGTCATTTTCACAATCGGGTTGGGTACCTGTCTGAACGTAATACGCCCAGCTGACGTGGAACTGGAAGAGCAGCCAGGTTATGTCGGTCCAAGCAAGATCGATCGATGTCGTTCCGGTGGCGAGCTCTTGGTCAACGGCGTTGTCAAACTGCAGTGGACTATACGGTCCGACAATGCTGTTGACACATGTGGACGGCGACGTGTTCTTGCACTTGGCCGACCAACCCGAGACCAAATACAAGTGATCCGGCAGCGACCACGAGGAGACCGATTCAAACATGTGATCGTCGAGAACATAGTCTTCTGCATAGGCCCAATAATTGGGGATTTCGGCACTCGTATGGTACCCCATGACATCGACAGGTTGGCCTGGGAGAACTTCGCACGCCGGATCTGTTGGGGTCTTGCAACTGGATTTTGCAGCGAGAACTTGTCCGATAAAGCCATCCATCTTTCCGTGGTCAACATCTGCGGCGGCAGCTGCGGCACCGTGAGGACCACCCCCGTTTCTGTCGGCGGAGTCGTGATACGGGGTACCGCAACCTCCGAGCGGGTTCGAGATGCAGACAGAGGGGGCGCCGTCTTGCATCGGGATCCCGTCGGAGCCGGGAAAGGTGCCGAAATAGGAGTCAAAGGAACGATTCTCCTGCACGATGATTATCACGTGCTTGATCTTGTGGATACCCGGTGGCACGAGATAGGTGCCGGTCGGGCCGCCTGACACCCGCTCAATGGTGGGTACGTGAGAGGCGCCACGCCGGGCCGGGGCGGCGCACGCCGTTAGGAGGCCCGCGGTCACGAGGATCGGCACAATGACTCTGAGTCGCACGCCTTTCTTATCTCCCCACACGAGACGAGCACGTCCAGCTCATTGTCGAAATTCGGCAGTGGCCACATCGTGGTCGAGCAACTTCGTCAGCGTACTCTTTGGATCTCGGCGACCTCAGCGGTGAGGAACCAAAGACACCAGGGCTAAGACTCCGGTCTGCGTGTAGGTGGAGACGCCGAAGGGCGTCTGGCTCGTCACCTTGATGTTCTGCTGTAGGCGCAATGGCAGGCCGTTGCTCGCGCTGAACCACACCTCCGAGCGCTCGGTACCCCGCTGGGCACCTGAGTCTGTCCGCAGCCGCAGGAAACGGGCAGCCCGGACGCGCGTGCCGCCGACCCACATCGTGGTGAGACCAGTGAACCGGTAGGGACCGACGCTCATCGTCTGACCCTTCACCGAAGTGTTGGTGCCGGTACAGCGCGACTCCCACTGCTCGCCCGGAGAAGCGTTGGCCGGGAGGGCCATGCTGCGTGGCGTGCAGGTGAACGAGCTCAGGTTGGTGACTTGGAGCGGGCCGATGGACCACAGCTGCCACGATTGCCCACCGGCCTCCCACAGGTCACCGTTGTGGAGGCAGTACTCCCACGTCTGCCAGTGATGGGTGCTGTAATCGACCCTGAAGACCCAACAGTTCGGTCCCCGCAGCGTCACTGTCCCGGGCATGGAGGGCCCCTCGGCTTGCGACAGCGGCGGCAATGACAGCCGCTCGGTACCAGAACCCGCGTACTCGAAGACCCCTGGTGCAGGTCGAGCGGCACCGGGAGCACCAGCTCCGTTGTTTCCCAACCGGGTCTCGGCCTGACGCAATGTCACCGGCTTCGCCCGGCTCGATGTCAGCCAGATCACCGCCGCCCCCCCGACCACGAGGAGGACGAGCACACCGAGGACCCACGGCCACCGGCGGTGGAAGCGTCGCGGTGGGGTCGGTTCGGAAGGGTCGGTCGACCCTCCGGGCACCATGCTGTGCTGCCTGCGACAAGTCATCACACACAGTGTCCGACAGCGGCCTCGTCCGCCCTAGGGCCATTCGACCTTCTCGGCCCGAAAGTCCGGAGAAACCGTGACCGATGGACCTGTCGTTCCCACGGAAGAGGCCCCCGCCGGCAAGTAGCTCCCGATGACCGCGCCACCCATTTCGACCGGAGCACGCCGCTGGATGCGACCGATGTGCACACCCCCCGACCGGCATCGAGGTAACCTGTGTGTGTCGGTCACGGCGAGTGAAGGATCGCGACAATCGTGACGGATCAACCACACAACGTCGAAATACTGCCGGACGGGCCCGACGCCACCATTGACTACCAGGCATTTGTGGCGGGTTCGGCGGATGTGAACGTCGTCGCTACGGTCGACGGCGCCTACCGATACGTCTCTCCCGGCTGCCGCCATCTCTTCGGCTGGAATCCGATCGAGCTCGAGGGCCACATGGAAGAAGACTTCGTCCATCCAGATGATCTCACCTCGATTCAGGCCTCCCGTGCCGGGCTGCACCAACCCGAGTTCCTGACCACGACGTACCGCTTCCTCTGCCGCGACGGATCGTACCGGTGGACCGAGACGACTTCACGTCTTGTCGGGGTCAACGGTGGCTTCCTGATCGTATCGAGTATGCGCGACATCACCGCGCGCCAACATCGCGAAGCCGCACTGCGGCTCCAAGCCCGCACCGATCCCCTGACTGGAGTCGCCAATCGGATCGTATTGATGGATCGGTTGCACCAGGGCCTGCGTCGTATGGTACGAGGCCACGACGGACTAGCGGTGCTATACCTCGACCTCGACCGGTTCAAGGTCATCAACGACTCGCTCGGGCACCGCATCGGTGACCAGCTCTTGATGGACGTCGCGGGACGACTCGTGCATTACCTCCGTCCATCTGACACTCTCGCCCGTCTGGGCGGAGACGAGTTCGTGATCGTGGCGGAGGCGATGTCCAGCGAGCAGTCGGCTGTCGAATTGGCCAACCGGATCATCGATGCCGGTCATGAGACCTTTCAGGTCGACGGCGACGAGTTCCAGTGCACGCTGAGTGCAGGGATCGCGTGGACCGCCGATGCCGAGCGCGATGCCGAGGAGCTTCTCCGTGAAGCAGACCTCGCCCTCTACAGGGCGAAAGACCGAGGTCGCGACAGGGCTGAGGTCTTCGGCGAGGACTTGCGAACGACGGCCTTTAGCCGGTTGGTCACCGAGCGAAGGTTGCGGCGCGCGATGGATGAAGAGGGCGTCGTGGTCGAGTATCAGCCAATCATCGATCTGCAGAGCGACCGACTCGTCGGGGTCGAGGCGCTCGTGCGTATCCGCGACGCCGAAGTGGGTCTACGGCACCCTGCATCGTTTCTCGATGTGGCCGAGGAGATAGGGCTGCTTATCGAAATCGACGAGCTGGTGTTGACAGAAGTAATGAAGCAGGCCGTCACCTGGCACACGCAGTTTGCCGGCACCGGCTTTTCCGAAGTGGCTGTCAACATCACCGCCCGTCACCTGGCTGACGCCCAGTTCACCCAAGCGTTGGTCGAGAGGCTCGACGACGCCGGGATCCCCCGCCACAACCTGCAGATAGAACTCACCGAGCGGACGCTGATCGAGGCCTCCAATTCGGCAATGACCAGCCTGCGCGCCCTGCGCAATGCCGGCCTCCAGGTAGGACTCGATGATTTCGGCACCGGCTATTCGTCTCTTGCCTACCTACGCCAATTCCCTCTCGATTTCGTCAAGATCGACAGGCACTTCATCCAGGATCTCGATCGCCACCCCGGTGAGAAGGCGATCGTGGCTGCCATCATAGGTCTCTGCCACGCGCTCGGCTTGATGGTCATCGCCGAGGGCGTCGAGACGCGAAGTCAGCTTCGTATTCTCAAGGACCTCGAATGCGACCGCGCGCAGGGCTTCCTCTTCGCCCCGTCCTCGAGCCCCGACGCGATCATCGAGTGGGCCGCGGCCCGACCAGATCGGCATCGCACCGATTAGGAACTCGAGCCTGTCGGCGATGGCCTTCGGCCACGAATCTGGCCCGCCGATCGGAAAAGAATCGGAAGAGAAAAGAGGGAGGTCCAGGGTACGAATGGCTTGGGCCTTTGCGGGCCGTCTTGGTAGAGTCACTGCAGTCGTCGACCGTCGCGAAACTCTCAGTCCCTCTTGAGGAGCTCCAACCCGCATGACTAACGCCGTCACCCTGCCACGACCAAGGTGGCTCGTGCTCGCTGACCTGTTGCCGGGAACGCTCGTACGGGACGTGCTGCTCGTGGTCGTTGCCGCCGGCTTCGTGGGCGCACTCGCACAGGTCTCGATCCACCTCTCCTTCACGCCCGTCCCGATCACGGGCCAGACACTCGGCGTGCTGGTCTCGGGCACAGCGCTCGGTTGGAAGC
>JBELAS010000084.1:0-6483 GCA_049508615.1 Acidimicrobiales bacterium | reverse complement strand
GATTGCGACGTGCGGGGTTGGGACCTGATCAGTGACGTTCTGGCTGTTCACGTGGCGAGCGACGGCGCGACCGACGTGAAGTGGCGCGACGGGACGGTGCTGCGCCGAGCGGCACCGCCGGTGCGTCGCGGCGGAGGTTGGGCTCAGGACATCGACATGCGGCCCGGTGAGCGTTTCAGCGGGCTCGGTGAGCAGGCTTCGGGCGTGGACCTGCGGGGGGGCAGGTTCGAGGTGTGGAACCGCGACGCCGGGGGCTCGTGGGGGCCCGGCGTCGGGCCGCTGTACATGGGGATACCGGTGGTCCTTGCCACGCATCCCGAAGGAGACGTGCTCACCTTTTACGAGAACTCGACCCGCGCTGCATTCTCCTTCGGCGATCCGGGCGCACCTCGCGACAGCCAGGCGAGGGCGACCGTAGCCTTCGCCGGGGGGCGGCTTCGCTCGTACGTGATCGCCGGGACGGTGCCTCACTTGCTCGATCGATACAGCGAGCTGACCGGCCGACCGTGTCTGCCTCCACGCTGGGCCCTCGGGTACCACCAGAGCCGGTGGGGGTATCGGAGCGCAAAGGATGTGCGCGGCATCTACGACGGCTACGAGAGAGAAGGGCTCCCGCTGAGCGCTGTTCATCTCGACATCGATTACATGGACGGTTACCGGGTCTTCACCGTCGACCGATCACGCTTCGGCGAGCTCTCCGCTCTGGCGTCGGATGGCTCTCGCCACGGTACGCGGCTGGTAGCGATCCTCGACCCGGGTGTGAAGGTCGATCGTTCTTACGACCTTTACCGCGAAGGCAAGGCTCTCGATTATTTCTGCTCCGACGTGCACGGCAATCCGGTCCAGGGCGTGGTGTGGCCGGGGCGAGCTGTCTTTCCCGACTTCACCAATCCGCGAACGCGTGCATGGTGGGCGTCGCACTACCGGGTCATGACCGACGCAGGAGTGGCCGGCTGCTGGCACGACATGAACGAACCGGCCTCCATCTCGCTCGTGGGCGATCCGACGCTCCCCCTCGATACGCGGCACGACTTCGACGGGCGTGGCGGCGACCATGCCGAAGGGCACAACCTCTACGGCCTGCTGATGAACCGCTCGGGTTTCGAGGGCCTGCGCCTTGCTCGTCCCGAGTGTCGCCCGTTCATCGTGTCGCGCTCGGGATGGGCCGGCAATCAACGCTGGGCGTGGACGTGGACCGGAGACGCCGCATCGACCTGGGCTTCGATGCGCCAGCAGGTTGCCACTCTCGTAGGGCTCGGGCTGTCGGGTGTCGGTTTTTCGGGATCTGACATCGGTGGGTTCAGCGGGGTGCCCGACGACGACCTGTACCTCAGGTGGCTCCAGATGAGCGTGTTCACGGGCTTTTGCCGGACGCATTCGGTGGTGGGGGTCCCGCCTCGCGAGCCGTGGTGCTTCGCTGAACCGACGCGTCGGCGCGTCGGTGCGTGGATTCGATTCCGGTACCGGTTGCTTCCTTACCTCTACACGCTGGCCCACCAAGCAGCCGTCAGCGGCGCGCCCTTGGTGCGACCGGTGTGGTGGCCTGATCGCATTGGCGGCCAGGTCCCGGTCGCTGGCGCCTTCGGCGCCTCGGACGGGGCCGCATCCGGCTCTACTGACGAGGATGACGTCTTCTTATTAGGAGAGGCGTTGCTCGTTGCCCCTGTCACCGAGCCGGGCTCGCAGAGCCGTCGGGTCCTCCTGCCGCCAGGGCGCTGGAGAAGCCTGTGGCCGGAGAGCGACAGCGTGGCGGGGAAGGGTGACGGGGGCGAGCTGGGGGGGAATGACGGCGGCGTGGTGCGGCTGAGCGCTCCGGCGGACCGACTGCCGGTGCTGGTGCGCTCTGGGACGATCCTCCCCCTCGACGACGGCTTTGCCGACCCGTCGGGTCCGTGCCGGATGGAAGGCGACCCAGGTGGCGCCAGCCTGTCGGGACACCTCGACGCAGACCACGCCGCGCGCCTGCTGTCCTTCCATTGCTGGCCGACGGCGCGAGGGGCAGCCGAGGGACTCTGCATCGACGACGCCGGCGACGGCTTCGGGCCGCGACGGCGTGACGAGATCCGCCTCGAAAAGGCGGTGCCCGGCGCCACCGCTGTGCTCACCTGGCGCCGGAGTGGGGAATTCCCCCCACCTTCACGCGTGCGCGTCGTGATCCACGGAAGCGAATCTGGCCTCGTCGTGGCCGACGGTCAGGAGCTCGGTGCGACCGTGGCGGGCGCGATCGAATGCGTCCCCTTCGACCGGCTCGAGCTGCGAGGTCTCACCCGGACCTAGACGCCCGGCTGCTGCGGGTCGAGAGCGGTGACGGCCTCGTCGACCGACGCGAAGAAACGATCCTCGCCGATCCGTTGCAGGAGGCCGCCTCGTGCGAAACTTTCGCGCACATGCTCCCCCGCCCGTGCCACGGCGAAGGTGATGTGGTTTCGGTCGAGCTCGTCGAGTGCCTCGCTCAGCGCGCGCGAACCGGTGTAGTCGATGTCGCTCATGCCGATAGCGTCGAGCACTACTGCCTTTGGGAGTCCGAGCGCCCGTGCCAGTGCAACGTCCAGCTGGGCGCGGAAGTGTGTCGCGTTCGCGTACCAAAGCGGTGTGGCGAACAGCACCGCGAGCACGCCGGGCACCTGGGCTGATCCCTCCGCACTGCTGAGCGGGGCCCAGCTGGTGGTGCCCGGGATGCGGCCCAGCACGTGCAGCTGGGGGCGGGCGCTCAGTCGCGTACGGTCCAAGATGGCCAGGCCAACCGCAACGCCTATGCCCTGTTCCACGCCGACGAGGGCCACAGTGAGGAGGGTGACCACGGCCAGCCCCATCTCGAACAGGTCGAAGCGGGCGATGGACAGAAGATCGTGCACGTGGAAGATCTGAATGGCCACGAAGATCAATACCGCCGCGAGGGTCGCCAGGGGCACGTCCTTCAGCAGTCCCGCCGCGGGGACCAGTGCTACGAGAGCTACGGCCGCGCCGAGACCGGTCATCTGGGTGCGGCCCGAAGCGGAGGCGACCGCCGCCGTCCTGGCAGGGCTCGCGTTCACGGGGAAGGAGCCGGCCAGTCCGGCCACGATGCTGCCAGCGCCCACCCCGAGGAAGTCACGGTCCACGTCCACCTCGTAGCCGCCCTGGTCGGCGAAGGCGCGGGTCGTGGCGGCCGATTGGCTGACCACCACGAGCGCTACGACGCCGGCGATCGGCACGACGCTCCCGAGTGTCGACCACGACAGGCCGACCAGGCCGAAGCGCGGCGTGGCGTGAGCCAGTGTGCCCAGCACCGCCACTCCGTGTGCGTGAAGGCCTAGAACGCCGACGACCACCGTCGAGCCGATAAGCCCGACCAGCGCGCCGGGAAGCCTCCGGTCGATCCGTCCGGCAGCCACCATCACGGCGAACACCACCACCCCGATGCCCAGAGTCCAGCCGTTGGTGCGATCGAGGTGGCTAGCTACGACACCGACGCGGTGCACGGTACTGCCGCTCGCAGCGGGTAGACCGAAGAGGTCGGGGAGCTGGTGCACCACGATGATCACCGCCACACCCGCAAGGAACCCCGTGATGATCGGTGCGGAGAGGAACTCGGCGATCCACCCGAGGCGCAACAGGCCTACGAGGGCTACGAGGGTGCCGACCATCACGGCGAGGATCCCGACCAGGTCGACGTACCGGGGGGAACCGGCCGACGCCAGGTGGGCCACTCCCACGGCGAACAACGGTGCGATGGTGGAGTCGGCGCCCACCGACATCTGGGGGTTCGACCCGAGCAGCGCGAAGAGCGCGGTGCCGGCGACGAAGGCATAGAAGCCGGTGATCGGCGGCATGCCGGCGAGCCGGGACGTGGCCAGTTGCTCGGGAACCGCTATCACGAGCAGCGTGATCGCGCCAAGCGCGTCGGGCACCGCCCACGACTGCTTGTACCCGCGCAGGGACGAGAGGATCACGTCTCAGCGCTCCAGCTCTAGCCAGTGCCTGGCGCTCGAGAGCACCGTCACCTCAGGGTGCGACCATACGAAGCGCTCGACGCGGTCGAGAAGCTCTTCGGCGTGCTTGACGTTGGGCGCGACCACGCTGAAGCCGATCCCCGCACGCTGCCGGCGGTCGTGGTGGGAGACCTCCGAGGCCGACACCCCGAAGCGGCGTCGGGCGGTCTCGACGACGTGGCGGACCACGGAGCGCTTGGCTTTCAACGAGCCGGAGTCGGCCAGGTGCAGCTCCATCTCGAGCGCGCCTACGTACATACGGGTGAGCTCCTGCCTGAGCCCGCGCCGGCGGGGATGCCGGGTGCGACCACGAGCGTGAGCACTTTCCCGCTGCACGCGCCGATCTTCAACGCAGATGCCGACAGAATCGGTCCCAGCACCGCCCACCGGCGAGCGAGAGCACGTCGCACTCACCACCACCCTAGCCTGGCGCTTCGTGCCGGTCCGGCTCACCGAGGCCGGGTACGGGACGCTGTCAGCACCCGGCATGCACAGCTCAGCGAGCGAGGTGATCGGCCAGGAAGCGCTCTGAAGCATCCAGTTCCTCTGCGGGGACCTCGACGTGCCCGCCGGGATGGGCGTGCAGCCGCTTGTCCCTGCTCCCGATCTCGCCGAAAAGCACCAGCACGTCCTCGCGCTTCACGAGCTCGTCGTCCCACTGGAGCAAGAACAGGACGGGGCAGCGGACTCGACGCGCGTCGTCGGCGATCCTCTTTCGGAACAGCGCGCTGGGCCCGGCAGTGCCCATGAGGCCGAACACCGCCACGACGATCCGCTCCTCTGCGGCGACGACCGGTACTCCCAGGATCGTCCCCATCGACAAGCCCCACCAACCGGTTGGTCCCGGGCCAACCTCGTCCAGCTCCCTCAACGCATCCAAGGTGGCACGCCAGTCAGCCACCATCTCGTCGACCATCTTCGGGTCGTTCGCCCACAGCTGGGCGAACTCTACGAACATGATGCCGCTGTCCTCGCTGTGGTCCGCGCGCCGGTCCCCGTGCACGGGGCCGTCGATAGCCGCCGCGGCAAAGGAGTGATGGCGGACCAGCCGGCGAGCGAGCGACACGATGTATGGGTCGCGTTTGGTGTTTCCTGCACCGTGGCAGATGAGCACCAGCGGGCGTCGACCGGTCGCGCCGGGGGGTGTCCACAAGAGCCCGGGGACCGCTCTGGAGTCGCGCCGGACTACGAAGCGCCGCTGCCGTACGTCCTTGGTGGTGATGTCCTCGTTCGACCACTCGAGCTTCCACCTCCCCGGTCCCATGGCCGCAGCCTATTTTTCGATGTGCGAGAAGGCGCACGACGGGCGGGCAGGCGTGTGGCAGGAGCCGCCGCCGGCCGAGCTCCTGGCGGCGGACGTGCATGACGGCCGGCCTATCGGCTGTGGTGCTCAGCTGCGCGGCACCTGAGATCCCGGCGAAGCCCTTGTCGGAACGGGTCTCGCCGGGGAGTCCGAGGACCCGCTCCCCGAGGATGTCTGAATGATCTAGGAGGTGCCGCCCTCGATGGGGTTCCCGCGTAGTTCTTTCTCGATCGGGTCTTGGAGCCGGGCCGGCAGGCCCAGCCCACCGAAGCCCAGGGGAAACCGATCCCACGCCAACTCGTTTCGAAACGCGCTCCGACGAGCTTGTGCATCGGGGTGCCGGCGGGGTCGTGTTCGGCGGGAGCTTCTCCATGAATGCGAGGACTTGGTCCTCCTCGTCGGTGGTCGGCTCGGCCGTGCCTGCTCGATGCTCTCGCAGGCGACTACCACGTAGCGCGGTGATGAGCGCGCGTAAGCAGAGCTTTCGGCATGGCTTGTCCTGAAGCAAGCACCTCGTGGGTGTTCGGACCGGCAGGAGGCGATGCTCGCGAGGAGGGCACGACGGGCTGACGGGCGTGCAAGGGAAACCGCCGGCGGCCGTGGAGGAGGCGGGGACAGCCACGGCGTATCGACTGGTTCGCTCCTCGAGGAACGACCTCCTCCGGCTTCCTTTGCCTGTGCCACGATACGTGTGTGGACCCTGCGCCCGGCGAAGCTGCGCTCGAGGAGATGGCCGAAGAGGAGTGCCTGGAGTTGCTCGCTGCCCAGTCGGTGGGACGCGTCGCCACGGTGAGCAACGGTCAGCCGCTCATCTTCCCCGTGAATTACGTCCTAGAGGGGCGAACCGTCGCTTTCCGCACGGACCCCGGAACGAAGCTCGACGCGGCGACCCTCGGCAAGGTGGCGTTCGAGATCGATTCGGTGGAACCCGAACGGCGCGAGGGATGGAGTGTGCTCGTCCAAGGCGTCGGAAGGGAGATCACCGACGCCTGGGACAACTGGTCGCAGCGGGTGACCGCCCGGCATCTCGAACCCTGGGCGGCGGGTGCCAAGGAGCACTGGGTGGCCGTTGCCACGCCCGTGTTCTCGGGACGCCGAATCCGCCGCCAGATGCATACATAGCGGACAGGCCGACCCGACTCACAGGCAGCCTCTCGCCCGGCCGTGTCAGATGGACTGAGCACCCGGCCGTGTCAGACGGACTGAGCG
>JBELAS010000083.1:0-7468 GCA_049508615.1 Acidimicrobiales bacterium | reverse complement strand
CGGCGCGTACCAGGTCGACGCCGACGGCCACCAGATCACCTTCATCGACACTCCCGGGCACGAGGCGTTCACCGCGATGCGTGCGCGTGGAGCCGAGGTCACTGACATCGTGGTTCTGGTGGTGGCAGCAGACGACGGCGTCATGCCCCAGACAGTCGAGGCGATCGATCACGCCCGCGCCGCGAATGTTCCCAACGTGGTGGCGGTCAACCACATCGATCGGCCGGATGCCGACGTGAACCGGGTGTTGCAGCAACTGTCCGAGCGGGGTCTCGTGCCCGAGTCATGGGGCGGTGACACCATCGCCTGCGAGGTGTCCGCTCTCGAGGGTGTGGGCGTCGACGAGCTGCTCGAGCAGATCGTGTTGGTGACAGAGCTGGAAGAGCTACGTGCGAGTCCCGAGGGACCGGCACGCGGAGCCATCCTCGAGGCCAACCTCGAGGCGGGCCGTGGTCCGGTCGCCACCGTCGTGGTCCGCAGCGGCACGTTGCGCGTCGGCGACAGTGTCGTTGCGGGGGCCGCGTGGGGAAGAGCGAAGGCCCTCGTCGACGACAGGGGCGAGCAGGTCAAAGAGGCGCCGCCCTCCACCCCGGTGCAGGTCCTGGGCTTCTCGGAGCCACCGTCCGCCGGTGACGAGTTCAGGGTGACAACGGACCAGACCACCGCTCGTACCATCGGCGAGGCCAGAGAGCGGCGTTACCGGGTGGCGGGCCACGCCGCGTCGCCTACCGCGCCGGGGGCGAAGCTCGAGGACCTCTTCGAGCAGATCCAGCGCGGCGAGATTGCCGCGCTCAACCTGATCTTGAAGGCCGACGTCCAGGGAACTCTCGAGGCCATCAGCGACAGCCTGCGCAAGCTCGAGCGCCCCGAGGTGAAGCTGAGCTTCGTCCACCGAGGCGTCGGTGGGATCACAGAGAACGACGTCCCGCGTGCCCCGGGTTGGCGCCGTGGCAGGTTGCTATGTACGCGACGGAGTGATCACGCGGGGCTCGAAGGTGCGGTTCCTGCGCGACGGTGTCGTGATCTGGAAGGGATCGATCACCTCTCTACGGCGTTTCAAAGACGACGCGCGCGAGGTCCAAAGCGGTTTCGAGTGCGGGATCGGGTTGTCGGACTTCCAGGACCTGAAGGAAGGCGACGTGATCGAAACGTTCGAGGAGCACGAGATACCTCGCACCTGAAACAGGCGGCGACTCAGATGCAGCCTGGGCCGGCTCGGCAGTGACCCGACCGGCAGTGACCCGACCGGCAGTGACCCGACCGGCAGGGGGCGATGAGACGTGAGGCGAAGAGCCGTGAGGCGGCGAGCCAAGGAGCAAGGCGCGCATGCGCCTTATCCACGCACCGCGCGCGTCAACCAGGTTCTACGTGAGGTCGTGGCCGAAGCGCTGGAGCGGCTGGTCGACATCGATGAGCGTCTGCGGCTCGTGACCGTGACGGGGGTCGACACCGCTTCGGACCTGAGTCACGCGACGGTGTACCTCAGCTCGCTGGACGACCAGACAACCGCGGCCCTCGAGGAGCTACGGCCCGAGTTGCAACACAGCATCGGCAGCCAGGTCCGTATGAAGAGGACGCCGCATCTCCAGTTCGCTGCGGATCCTGCAGTGGCTCAGGGCATGCGTGTGGAAGAGATCCTGCGCCGCATTCACACGGGCCAGGCCCATGGCGGGGAGAACCGGCACACCGACGGTTCTGCTAGGGGTCCCGAGAGCGCAGGGGCCGGTGCCTGAGCGCAGGAGCCTTGGTCCGAGCGCTCCTACGGGCCTGGTGGTGGTCGACAAGGATCCGGGCTGGACCTCGCACGACGTGGTGGCCCGGTGCCGGCGGCTGCTGGGGCAGCGACGGGTCGGGCACGCGGGAACTCTCGACCCCGACGCCACGGGTGTGCTGCTCGTGGGCGTGGGTCGCTTCACCCGGATGCTTCGCTTCCTCGTTGTTTCGTCGAAATCCTACGAGGGTGAGATCGTCCTGGGGACCGCAACGTCCACCTTGGACGCCTCGGGAGAGGTGACCGGCAGGTGGGACATGTCGGGCGTCGCGATAGAGGAGGTGCGCAAGGCGGCAGCGTCACTGACAGGGGCCATCGAGCAGGTCCCACCGATGGTCTCGGCTCTGAAGGTCGGGGGTCGACGTCTGCACGAGTTGGCCCGTTCGGGCGTGGAGGTCGACCGTCGTGCGCGCCATGTGACGGTCGAACGCTTCGAGGTCGAGCCGACCGGTGCTCCCGATACCTACCGGATCTCCGTCGACTGCTCGACCGGTACATACGTGAGGAGCCTGGCGGCGGACCTGGGTGAGGCCCTTGGTGGTGGTGCCCATCTGCGGCGCCTGCGCCGCACGCGTGTGGGATCGTTCGGGCTCGCGGAGGCCCATTCGGTGGATTCCGTAACGACAGCCTGCGTCCTGACGCCCGCCCAGGCGTTGCGCGACCTGGCGCAGGTGGAGGTCGACGCAGACATTTCGCTCCACGTGCTCCACGGCCTCGCCCTCGACAGGGTCGCCCTGGGGGCGACCGGCGATGGCCCTTGGGCACTGCTCGACCACACAGGCCGGCTCCTGGCGGTCTACGAGCGCACCGGGACCGATCGCATCGTGGCGGCTTGTGTGCTCGCTCCGGTCGGGTGAACGACGGTCCCAAGTAACCTCGGCTCGATGGAGGTCATCTTCGGTCCGGAGCATTGTGTCCCGCCCGCCAATGGCTCGGCAGTGACGATTGGCGCGTACGACGGCGTTCATCTTGGCCATCGTCACCTCATCGGTGAGCTGCGACGCATGGCCGCAGACAGGGGACTGGAAACGGTGGTGGTCACCTTCGACCGCCACCCCGCAACCGTCGTCCGTCCCGATTCGGCCCCGTCGTCGTTGTGTGACTTCGACCAGAAGCTCGAGCTTCTTGCCTCCACAGGCGTCGACAAGACAGTGGTGATCACCTTCGACAATGCCCGCGCAGAGGAGACGGCCGAGGACTTCGCGCTCGAGGTCCTTGTGGGGGCTCTCGGCGCACGACTGGTGGTTGTGGGCGAGGATTTTCACTTCGGACACGGGCGCAAGGGCAACGTGGATCTGCTCTCGGAGATGGGAGCAGCACACGGGTTCGACGTGGTCGGCCTCGGGCTCGAGTCCGACTCCGAGGGGGAAGCGGTCTCCTCGACACGCATCCGTCGTGCCCTCGCGGCAGGCGACGTTCGAACAGCGACCCGCCTCTTGGGGCGACATCACCAGGTGCGCGGGGTCGTGGTCCACGGGGCGGGCCGTGGTGGCACGAAGGTGGGTTTTCCGACCGCGAACATCGACGTACCGGCGGAGATCGCATGGCCGGTCGATGGCATATACGCCTGCTGGTACGAGCGGGCCGGCGGGTCGATCCACCCTGCCGCGGTGTCGCTCGGGCAGCGCCCGACGTTCTGGCAGGAGGACCACCCCAGGGTCTGGCAGGAAGAAGGGCACATCGAGACGAGCACCTTCGAGATGGAGGTCTCCTTCGGAGTCCCGGTGCTCGAAGCGTTCCTGCTCGACTTCGACGGGGATCTCTACGGCGAGGTCGCCCGAGTCTCCTTCGTGGAGCGTTTGAGGGAGGAGCGTCGCTTCGACAGCGTGTCCGACCTGGCGGTGGCCATGGCCGACGACGTCGATCGAGCGCGCACCATCCTGGCAGAGACCGGTCCCGGCCCGGGGTAGTGGGTCGGTTCGACGAAGCTGCTACAAGCGATTGTGGCAGCTCTTGATCTCAGAGATCTGATCCTCGCTCAACTCAGCTCGGTTCACGCGGATGTAGAAGACCCATTTGCCATCAACGGGACATCTTCCTTTGTGACGCTTGGGGCCGAGGTTGGCCTCCAAAAGCATCTCACGTAGTGTGCGCTGGAAAAGGTGACCGTCGTCGCAGCGGTAGATTCCCCACATTTCCCGCCTCCTGAACCACTTCCGCCGACTTCGACGCACTGTAGCGAGGCGGGGTTGGCTTCGGTCGAGCAGCTCAGCGATCTCCCGAACGGAACAGGCATGGTCGGCCTTCCCAGCGGCCATGGCGGGCGTCGTGCCCCTGCCATACCGCTTGACGCGCAGCAGTCTCGGGCCGTGCGCTCGCCCACCGGCCAGGACGGCACCAGCTTCGTGTCGACGTCAACGGCAACCCAGGTCCCGACCCGGGGTACTGGGTCAGTTTCAGTCGAGCAGGCCCGCGATCTGAGTGACTGACCACGGGTGGGCCTCCACACCCGCCGCCATAGCTGGGGTGGTCTTGCGCCCAGCCCGCTTGGTTAGGGTCTCATGGACCCTGGCGAAGTTGTAGTGCATGAAGTGAAGCGAGACCGCTGCGGTGTGGTTCTCCACCTTCTTGGAGTGGGCATTGGTCAGGCGGGTGAAGCGGCGCATCCCCATCCTGATCGTGAGGTTCTGGCGCTCCACGTAGCTGGTGGAGATAAGCGCCGGGTCGGGCCTGCCGGTGATGGTCCGCTTGTCGATGCCTGCGCAGCGGGCCGGGGAGTAGCGGCGCTCGGTGTCGGTGTTCTCGTACATCTTGACCAGTTGGGCGAAGTCCACGCGGTCGGCGCCAAACAGCGGCTCGATCACCTGTAGGTAGCTGTTGAGTCCATCTGTGGTGATCTGAATGCGACCAGGTTGCAGCCGTGAGCGGAGGTCGTACAGGAATGTGTAGCAATCGCGAGCATCGCGCTGGCCCACCAGCCACGAGGGCACGAGCTTCGTTTCGGCGTCGATGGCCGTCCACGTCCACACGTCCCCATAGTCGTCAGGATGTTCTGGCATGACGTGGGCCTCTTTGGCACCGATGAAACTCCAGATCTCGTCGCACTCGAACCGATCGCAGCTCAGGTTGCGCAGGGTGCTGTCCTGGTACTCGCTACAAGCGCCGCCCAGCTCACCCAGGAGCTTGGCGATGGTGTTCTTGGTCACTCCGGTCACCCTGACCGTGGACCGGATGCTCATGCCCTCCACCAGGCACGAAATGACCTGGCCCCTGCGCTCTGTGCTCAACCTGTTCATGGTTACAGGGTACGTCTAGGGTGTAACACTGAAAGGTCAGTTTGAGGGCTGAAAGACCAGGGTAGGAGGAATTCCCCGTGGATGATATTCAGGAGCCAGGCCCAATATCAGGTCCTGTCCAGCAAGAGTTGATTATCCGGTTTGATGAGGCTGAGAAAGCCAGTGACCTGTTCCAGCGATGGGACACGGACAGAACGCCCCCCACGATCTGGGAATTTTTCGATTTCTTCTTGAGGAGTTACAGCATCCTGAAGGATTCCTGCTTTCAGCTAGCAGCGGAGGTCGACGCGATCAGGGGTGAGCGGGGTTTGTGATTCATGCGACGGATTCGGTCGATGTGTTCAACAGTCCGGGCTTCCCAGTCGGCGGGCCAGTTGTCGGTCCGCTCAGATCGTTCGATCACTGCATCGACCACGACCTTGGCCCGTTGGTTCGGGTCCCTAGGTGCTGAAGGG
This sequence comes from Acidimicrobiales bacterium, assembly GCA_049508615.1. Taxonomy (GTDB): domain Bacteria; phylum Actinomycetota; class Acidimicrobiia; order Acidimicrobiales; family UBA8190; genus Bog-564. Next base: position 2,006 of record JBELAS010000083.1, on the reverse strand, counting down.
CGCTTGGCCATATCCGAAACCTACCTCTCGGTTAGTGGCCCGTCCTCTCCACCCGGGGCGGGCCTCAAATCGATTGAAACTGACCCAGTACCCGACCCGGCGCCTGGGTAGCGTCCCTGCTAGAGTGACGCACCAGCCGGGTCGCGTCCCGGTGGATCCGGACGGAGCGCGATGACCTCTCCGGAGGCTCGAGCGCTTCCTGGTGTCTCCTAGAACCCCCGAGCTCGTCCGCCCCAGACATGCCAGACAAACCTGCGATGATCGCCGAGTACCGACTGCACGACACCGACACCGGGTCGCCCGAGGTCCAGATCGCGCTCCTCACCGGGCGCATCTCGCACCTCACCGAGCACCTGAAGGCCCATCAGGGCGACCATCACACCCGGCGCGGACTCATGAGGCTGATCGGTCGCCGCCGGCGGCTCCTGGACTACGTCCGGGACAACAACGTCGAGCGGTACCGGTCCATCATCGGCAGGCTCGGCATCCGCCGGTAAACGGCTGGTACCCCGGTTAGCCTGCGCGGGCGGGGGCCACCTCGAGCGGAAGGGAACCGGGTGAGGACGAACCTCCCGGGGCTCGGATGGTCCGCCCGGGACAGTTGAACTGGGCACTTGGCCAGCAGTCAGCTGCCAGTTGCCGATCACCTCGGCCGTACGTGCGCTCGAGAGGTGCACAAGGGGCTCGAAGGTCTCGCACGGTATGCGAGTCCCTCGGCGGGGAGGTGGTCGACCACTGGGAACTGGCCTGGCAGGGTGCCCGCACTACGAGTGAGGAGACCCACCATGGCGGATGCCATAACAGCATCGGGCGTGATCAGCGGTACGGACCGTACCCTCAGCTTCGAGACGGGAAAGCTCGCCGGCCAAGCCGACGGCGCTGTGGTTGGCCGTATCGGCGACACCATGATCCTGGTAACAGCGACAGCGACGCGCACGGTGCGTGAGGGGACCGACTTCTTCCCCCTCACCGTCGATGTGGAGGAACGCATGTACGCAGCGGGGAAGATCCCGGGCTCTTTCTTCCGGCGCGAAAGCAGAGCCACCGACCAAGCCATCCTGACCGACCGTCTCATCGACCGGCCGTTGAGGCCCTCGTTCCCGGCCGGGTTCCGCAACGAGGTCCACGTCGTGGGCACGGTGCTCGGGGCCGACCTCGTCAATCCCCATGACGTGCTCGCCATCAACAGCGCTTCGGCGGCCTTCATGGTGTCGGGGATCCCTTTCGACGGGCCCATCGGAGCTGTGCGCGTGGCGTGGTCGACCGAAGGTACCTGGATCCCACATGCCACATACCAGGAGGGTGACAACTCGTGCTTCGAGCTCGTGGTGGCAGGCCGGGCACTCTCGGAGGATCCCGGGGCCGAGATCGCGATCATGATGGTGGAGGCCGGGGGAACCGAGGACTCGTGGAGGTTCTACGAGGCCGGTGCCCCGAAGGTGACCGAGGAGGTTCTCGCCGGGGGCCTCGAAGCCGCGAAGACTTGGATCCGTGAGTCGATCGACCTCCAGCGCCAGCTCGTAGCCCGGGCGGGTAGGAAGCCGACGATCCCGTACGAGTTGTTTTCCGACTACGCAGACGACGTCTACGCAAAGGTGGCAGCCGCCGGCACCGACGCTTTGGTGAAGGCCAATACGATCACCCAGAAGGCCGAGCGCAACGCCGCGCTCGACGAAGCCACGGAGTCGATCCTCGCGGAGCTCTCACCCGAGTTTCCCGATCGCGAGCGTGAGATCAAGGCCGCCGTACGCTCGCTCACGAAGAACCTGGTGCGAAAGCGAATCGTCGAGGAGGGTGTTCGCATCGACGGTCGTGGCACCACCGAGATCCGGCCCCTGTCGGCAGAGGTCGGGCTCATACCCACCGCTCACGGTTCAGGGCTCTTCCAACGTGGTGAGACCCAGGTGTTGAACGTCACGACGCTCGGCATGCCCCGGATGAACCAGATCCTCGACACGATCGGTGTCGATGAGTCCAAGCGGTACCTGCACCACTACAACTTCCCC
>JBELAS010000082.1:0-6550 GCA_049508615.1 Acidimicrobiales bacterium | reverse complement strand
AATCTGAGCCAACGGCGTCGGAAATGCCCGAACACGGCCATGGTCCCGGCCCTGGTGCAAGGCGTTATGTCGTTAACCCACCACCACTACCACCAATACCAACCAACCATGCTGGGTCCAGTCGAGATCATCCGAGCTACGAGGCCCTTCACGACGTCAAGGACCAGTTGGCTCGCCTATATAGAAGCGAACGTTCCAATTCACGCCGGTGCGGAGCGGAGGTCAGATTCCCTTCTGTTTATATGCTGATCGCTTACGCCGAACCTCCAACTCCTGACCCCCGCAGCCCAGGACCTCCACCGGACCCCGGGCGCCACGTCCTTCCTCCCGGACTCCCCGGGAACGGAGCGTACCGCTGCTTCAAACGCGCCTATGACGGCGCGCGGGCGGACACGGCTGCCCGTTCCGGTTCTCACCTCACGCCGGGTTCGAAGGAACCGGCGGATCTGGGCCGCTGGGCTTCTCATGCTGACCCTCCTTCTCGCCTTGCTGGCGGAGCGAGGGGGAAACTCCCATTCCGCAGCGAGGAAGCTGCATCATCCGAAGGCCCACCAATCGAGTGTCCCCCAACCTGGAAGCAATCCCCGCCTCGATCCCGACTGGGACGGGAACGGCAAGCCGGTGATGTTCGCCTTTGGCGGCGATGTGCACTTTCCTGCCGGCACCAACCTCGGTGACCGCTTGGCCGCCGACCCGTCGACGGCCCTCGGCCCCACAGTCCCGCAGCTCCTGTCCGGGGCGAACTTGACGATGACCAACTTCGAGTCGGCGATGTCGAACGACAACTGTCCCCAGGCCGAGCCAAAGCAGTACGTCTTCTACGCTCCTTCCACCGCCATCGAGGCCTTCAAGGGCGCGGGCGTGACCCTCATAACCGAGGCGAACAACCACGGGAAGGACTGCGGCTCCCCGGGCCTGCAAACCTCTCTGACAGCTATCACGCAGTCGGGCTACCCGATCCTCGGCATCGGCCGGGACGCAGCTGGCGCATTCACCCCGTACCAGGTCGCCATTGACGGGGAAAAGATCGCCGTCATTGCCGCCACTCAGGTCATCGACTCGGACCTGCAGACGGCGTGGACGGCCACCACCGACCAGGCCGGCCTGGCCTCGGCCTATGACGTCAACGACCTGGTCTCGGCTGTGGAGTCGGCTCGCCGCGTTTCCGACACGGTCATCGTCTACCTGCACTGGGGGACCCAGCTCGACGACTGCCCCAACCCCCTCCAGGAGCCGCTCGCCCAGGTGCTGGTTGCAGCGGGCGCCGACATCGTGGTGGGCACCCACGCCCACGTCTTGCTCGGTGGTGGTTACCTCGGATCGGCGTATGTCGACTACGGCCTCGGGAACTTCGCCTTCTACGACAATTCCCCACCCGAGAACGAGAGCGGGTCCCTGGTGATCACGGCCACCGGCCGGCACATCGACAACGTCGTCTGGCGACCGGCGGTGATCGTCGACGATCTGCCCAAGCCCTTGACGGGGTCCGCCGCCACGGCGGCCATCCAGAGCTGGAATGCCGCTCGGGGATGTACCAACGCCACCGCCGCAGCGACCGCCTCGATAGCCACGCCGGCCACCGAGACCTCGCCGGCGCCTCCGGCGAAGGTAAAGACACTCTCGGTGGACAGCTGAGTCCGCAGCGGCGTCAGGTCTGCGGGGTTGTGGTGAAGGGCACCAAAATGCCAATCCTGTCCCCTACGCTGGCAGCTTATGACAGGAGTGGGCTGGTCTCGCCAAACGCTAGCCACCATGATCCGTTGTGGTCTCCTCCCTTCCTTATCTCAGGCCGTGCTGAATATTCGAGCTCGTCGTCGCCCGACGGATCGGCTCCAAGGGCTGATCCACGACTACGAGCTCGCCGCCTAAAGAGGCGAATCGACATTTCGGACCGTACGGGTAGGCGTGAACCATGTTGCCAGTCGTGACCGACCCCACAGGAAGCCCAGACGGTCAGCCGCCCGTCTTGTTGGTGGACCCAAGGCATGCGCGGCAGGCTGCCATGGCGTCGGCGTTCGTGCCCTGAGGTTCAGGGATGTTCCACCAAGACATCGGGCGCGGCCTCGTCTCCACCGTCCTGCTGTCGATGGCCAGCGCGGCTTCCTACGGGCTTGCAGCAGTGCTCCAGCATCAGGCAGCGATCCGGGAGCCGCAGGGGTCGTTGATGAGCGCGGGACTCCTGGTCCACCTGGCACGCCGACCTATGTGGCTCCTCGGCAGCGCTCTCGACGGCGTTGGTTACTTCTTCCAGTTCCTGGCGCTGCGAAGAGGCTCCCTCCCTCTGGTCGAGCCGATCCTCGTCCTGAGCCTGGTCTTCGCGCTACCGGTGGCCGCATGGCTGAACCACCGACGAGTCTTCGCGTCCGAATTGGCATCGACCGGACTAATCGCTGCGGGCCTAGCCCTTTTCCTCGGGATAGCGCGCCCGGGGCTCGGCCACCCCAACGCGTCGGGAGAGGCCTGGACGGTCTTGAGCATTGTCATCGTCGCGGGCTGCGGCGCCATGGCGCTGGGCGCACGAGGTGGGTCACGCCGCCGCTCCGCTGTGCTGCTAGCGGCTGGTTCAGGCACAGCATTCGGGTACGTGGCGGCGCTCACCGAGCGCGCCGGCCACCTTCTGGACACCGGGTTGGTGCACACGCTCGCCACGTGGGTGCCGTATGCACTGGTGGCCGGGGCGGTCGGGGCCCTGATACTCACCCAGAGCGCATTTCACGCCGGAGCGCTGCGCCTGTCGCTTCCCACCTTGACCGTGGTGCAACCGCTCGTGGCCATTGCCATCGGCCTCGGGTCCTTCGGTGAACGCGTCGACTCTCACGGGCTGGCGCCGGTCTTGGAGGTGCTCGGCCTGGCGTTGGTCACCTTCGGTGTGTTCACCCTCGCGCGGTCGTCAGTGATAGGGACATACCCAGAAGAGGCTTGACTCGGCTCGATCTGGTCTTGCCACTACCTTGTGGGTGCCAATGATCCCATCCGGCCCGGTTGACCAGGAACTTTCACCTCGCACGGGCAACAGGCAGAACCCTGGCTCGCGGACCATGCAAGGGTCTTGGACACCCTACAGATACCTCATTTGATTGCGGCCACAACTACCTGGGAGTCGAGCGAAACAGCGTGGGAAATCGCCGAGTACGGGTACGGCTCCTTCCCTGCTAGAGAGGGTCACGTCGGTGGCCCACCAACCAAGAGCCGCTGACACAACTCGGGGGCTCACGACGACAAAACCCGGGACCGACCCGCTGGGGCCCGCTGGCAACAAGGCTCCGAGCCTCCGTGAACCGACCCGGCGGCCTGTCACAAGCTGGCTAACCAGATCAGCGAACGGTCAACGTTGTTGCGCTACAACCACCAGCGTCCCGGACACGGAGCTCGCCCTCCAGCGGAGTCGACCGACATTCTGGTGCCCTTCACCTTAGGACGAGATCCTGGTCACAGACCGGTCCGTTGGCAAGGTCCCAATACTGCGTAGACTGAAATTGCAGATGTCCTGCGTCGCCGAGCCCAGTGCTCTGCAGGAGCATCCCGTGAAGAGCGGTCCACGCCGTGCCACACGCTGGAGCAGGCTCGCCCTCTGGGCGATCGCGGCCCTGGCCGCGCTGTCTTACGCGTGGTCGATCAACCGCGACATGCTCGATCCTTACTACGCGGCGACTGTGCGGACGATGGCGGGAAGCTGGCACGACTTCTTGTTCGGCGCGTTCGACCCACGCGGGACGATAACGGTGGACAAGCTTCCCGGCTCCTTCTGGGTGATGGCCCTGTCGGTACGGCTGTTCGGACTGCACACATGGGCCATCGCCCTTCCCCAGGTGATCGAGGGTGTCCTCGCCGTACTCTTCCTGTACCGCGCGGTGTGTCGGCTGGCCGGGCCTCTCGCCGGGCTCGTTGCGGCGCTGGTCCTGGCTGCCAGCCCGGTCACGGTCGCCTTGAACCGGGGGAACGTCACCGACAGCTTGATGATCCTTCTTCTCGTGCTCGCAGCCGACGCCGCGTCGGCGGCCCTGAAAGACGGACGGCTGAGCCTCCTTTTGCTGGCGGGCATCTGGGTGGGGCTCGCCTTCCAGGCGAGGATGCTAGAGGCCTGGCTCGTCCTGCCTGCCCTGGGCCTCGCCTACTTGGTGGCCGCGCCGTCCACTACTTGGCGGCGATTGCGGTCGCTCGTGGCGCTCGGGGTGGTGACGGGGGTGGTGTCGCTTCTCTGGATGACGGCGGTGACCCTTGCCCCGTCTTCGGAGCGTCCCTACGTCGACGGGAGCTACCACAATTCTGAGTTCGAGCAGGTGTTCGTATACAACGGCTTCGGGCGCTTCGGCCGTCAGACACCCATGCAGATGCTCGCCAGCGAGAAAGTCGGTATAGCGATCCCCTACGCGCCGCCGAAGTGGGATCGTCTCTTGACCGGGTCGCCCGGGCTCGACTCGGGCTGGCTGCTACCCGCCGCGCTGTTCGCGGGCGTGTCGGGTCTGCTCGGCCGACGGCGACGCCCACGAGGTGACCCACCGCGGGCCGCGATCGTGTTGTGGGGAACGTGGCTGGTTGTGTTCGTCGTCGTGCTCTCGGTGACATCGGACATGAACCCTTACTACACCGCCGATCTCTCGCCCGCGATCGCCGCACTGATCGGTGTCGGTGTGGCCCTTTTGTGGTCGGCTCGGCGCCGGCCGACTGCGTGGGCGATAGTGGCCGTGACCGTCGCCGGGTCGACCGCCTACGCGGCATGGCTGATCCCCGTCACAGGGACAGGTATGCCCGGGTGGTTGAGGTCCACCGTGATCGTCGTCGGCACTGCGGCGACCGTGGGCGCTTCGATCGTGGCTCTTCTCGTGCTTCGCTTCCACCTCCACACCCGCTCGGCACGTCATCCCTTTAGCGTCGAGATGGGCACGGCGGTCGGGCTGCTCGGGGCGCTGGCGGCAGTGACGCTCGTTCCGGCCGTCGCCTCCGCCTCGATCGTCTCCGGCGGCGAAGGGATGTACAACACCCCCTTCGAGCCGCCGATCGTGACAGAGTTGATCCACCTCATGTTCGTCACCCCTGAGGTCACGGCGAAGGCCTCTCTGCCCAATCTGGAACGAGCGCGCCACGGCGCTCCCGATCTGCTGGCCACCCAGACCTCCGCGGTCGCCTCCGTCTTCGTCTACGCGAGCGGACAAGAGGCCCTGCCGATCGGCGGGTTCACCGGCACGATCCCCGTGCCGACGCTGAGGGAGCTGAGAAGCGACGTGGCCGCCGGTCAGTTCCACCTCGTGGTCGACGGCCAGAGCGACGACCCGCGTGTCGAGTGGATCGCCGATCGCTGCTTCGACGTGGGCCGTGCAAGCGGCAGCCTGACCACCTACTACTGCGTCCCTGCCGACGCCCGCTGAGCACGCCCCGGGTCCATGCGCGCCTCGTCGTAGACGCGTTGGAGCTCACGCCGCAGCCGCTCGGTGAGCTCTCTCAGCTGGCTCCGCGGTGCACGCGAGCGGCGCTCCGCGCCGTCGTTGCCGAAAACGACGAGGGGTTCTCCGACGACCAGACGTACCGTGACCGGGCGGGGTGACTTCTTTCCTTTCGGCAGGGCGCGGTCGGTCCCGCCTATGCCGATGAGCACGATCGCCGCGCCGGTCCGCGCCGCGAGGAAGGCGGCTCCTTCGTGCAGGTCGACGACTCCCGGTCCCTTGCGCCGGGTCCCCTAGGAGAAGAGCACCAGGACTTCTCCGCGGTCGAGCACTGCTTGGGCTCGCGAGATCGATGCCCGATCGGCGCCTTCGCGATGAACGGGGAACGCCCCGGTTCACTCCATGAACCTCCCGAGGAGGCGTGAGCGCCACATCTCGTCCTTCGCCGTCTAGAAGATCGCACGCCGCGTGGCGTCCAAGACGACGAAGAAGTCGATGAAGCTGCGGTGTACCGGTGCGAGGATCACTGCACCCCTGTCCGGAACTGCGGTGCCGTGCACGGTCACCCGCCAGTAAGCGCGGTTGATCGACCACGCGTAGAACAGCGCGGTCAGGGCCGCGATCGCCCAGAGGGCGAGCCTGCTCCAGCGTGTGGCACGGCGTGGAGCGTCCTTCACAGGATGCTCCTGCAGAGCGCTGGGCTCGGCGACGCAGGACACCTGCGATTTCAGTCTACGCAGTATTGGGACCTTGCCCGATCGAGTAATGGCACCCCACAAGGTCAAGATAGAGCGCCATGATCCTGTTCCTCTCCATCGGATTCCTGGCCGGGGTCGTCACCTCGCTCTCGCCGTGCGTGCTCCCCGTCCTACCCGTCGTGCTGTCGGCGGGAGCCACCCGGGTCGGCGACAGCCTCCGCCGGCCGCTGGCGATCGTCCTCGGACTCGTCACCAGCTTTGGGTTCTTCACACTGTTCGCCGGTTCGATCCTCTCGGTACTCGGTCTCCCGCAGGACTTCCTGCGCAACGCCGCCCTGGTGTTGCTCGGCCTCGTGGCAGTGGGGATGCTTGTTCCCCAAGTGGGCTATTGGATCGAACGCCCCTTCGCCCGTCTGGCCACCGGACCCCGGACCGGTGCAAGGAGCGGATTCGTGCTCGGCCTGGGACTCG
>JBELAS010000081.1:0-6557 GCA_049508615.1 Acidimicrobiales bacterium | reverse complement strand
AAATAAACAGAATACTAAAACCAAAGAACAATCGCTATATAACAAGTCTTCACATCCCATACGCCCATCCAACCGAGGATCCGCAATGGCTCGCGAGTGCCGAGGTCGCGGGCGAGCAGGCTCGGCTCCTCGATGAAGGTCTCGCGCCAGTAAGGAAAACTCTTGGGGCGGCGCGATGAGTGGTCATTCACCCGCCAGATCCCGGCGCCTGAAGGCGACCCCGCCGAGCAAGGCGGCCGCCACCCCGACGGCGACGAGGACGGTAGCGCTCGTCCAATCCGGGTTCGTCACGGGCGCCGCCGCCATGTGGTGGAACACAGAGGTGTCGAGGATCCAATGGTTGGAGCTGAAGAATCCCCCGATTACGTCAGCGAGAAACGACCAGGCAAGCAGGCCGTAAGTGGCAACCGTCGTGGCGCGTGGCCACACGCCCATCGCGAGCACGCCAACGCCGAGGATGCAGAACGCCGGAGCGACCACGTTGAGCCCCGCTTCGAGCAGGCTCGCGAGGCCCACACCGGAGCTCTGGCTGGCGGCACCGAACCAGGCGAAGAGCCCTGCAAGCAAGCCGCTTACGACCAGTACTGCCGTGGCGAGCCCCACCCGGCCTGCGAGCCACGACGAACGGGAGACCGGCCGGACGAGCAGGTGGTCGAGGCGACCTTCGGCTTCCTCGCCCCGAGCGGCGGTCACCTGCCCGGCGGCAACGAAGGCCACCAGCACGGCCACGATCAAGAACGTGAACCCTAGATATGCCGAGGCGCTTCCGCCGCGCGCTCCGAACCGCGAGATCACCCGCTCGACGCTCACCGAGCTGGTCAGAGCGCTCCCGCCCTGTTTGGCGATGAAGCCCATGAGAAGGGCCAGGGCGCCGATCGCCGCGGCCCAGCCCATCACCGCCGGCCGCACCAGGCGGATGTTCAACCCCACCGGGCCCACGAGCAGGGACGAGCGAGGCTTGGCATTCGCCCGGTCGGTAAGAACGCCGGCGCCAAGGTCGCGACTACCGGCCAGATGGACTGCAAGACCCGCTAGCAGCAGTACGAGGGCGACGATCGGCAGGAGCACAAGTGGGCGAGGAGCGGTGAGGGGCTGGAGCTCTTCGACCCAGCCGAGCGGCGTCGTCCAGCGGAGCCACTCGAGACCCGTGCCCGAGTCGGCGACCATTCGCAACGCGTAGGACACCCCGAGCGCTGCGCCAGCGTAGGCAGCCGCTTGGCGCCGGGTGGCTGCCAGCTGGCTGGCGAGCGCCCCGGCGGCAAGGAATACCGCGGCAGCGGCAACCAGGGCGGTGGCGAAGAACAGCGCGGGGCCCGGCGCGATGCGGACTTTCGGGGAACGCCCGACGACCACGATTATCAGCGCTGCAAGTGTCCACAGCGTACAGAGACCGGCGCCGAGCCCGACGAGGGCCTGTGCGGCGGCCCGGCGCCGGGTCGTCTGGCCTGCTAGCAACAGCTCCCAGCGCCCGACATCCTCCTCACCGCGAAGGAGCCGGGTGCCGGCGAGGAGTCCCCAGACGGCGCCAACGATGATCAGGAACATGAAGCTCTTCCACACCGTGTAGCCGGCCACGGTCTGTAGCGCACGGGCTGGTCCGTTGACAGCCGCCAGCCCCGCGTTCGAACCGAACAGTGCTGCAAAGTGCACCCGTTCCGCCTGCGTCTTGTAGGCCGAGGTGTAGCCGAGCGCCGACGACGCCACGGTGAGCCCGAAGACATATCCCCACAGGACTCCCGAGCGAACTGCCTTCCGCGCCGTACGAAATGCGATGACGGCAGCTGGGAACCGGCCAGCTGGAGTCGCGGCACCAAGGGCGAGCTCAGCCTGCACTGGCCGCCACGCCTTCTGTGTCGGCGCTCGTGCCGTAGTGGGCGAGAAAGAGCTCTTCGAGCGACTGTTCGCGACTCAAAAGCTCGTGGACACCCGCGACCGCCAACACTTTCAGCAGCGGCTCCACCGTCCCGTGCACCTGGCACCGCACGACCCGTCCCGTCACCTGGACCGCGCTGACCCCGGGTACTTGGGAAAGGTCGGGTACAGACTCTTCGAAGGTGGCCTCGACGCTGAGCGCCGAGAGGTGGCGCATCTCGGACAGGGTCCCCATCTCGACGAGCACGCCGTCGCGAAGGATCCCCACCCGGTCGCACAGCGCCTCGACTTCGCTAAGGATGTGCGAGGACAAGAACACCGTTTGATTGCGCTCCCGCGCCTCGTGAATGCTGTGGCGGAAGGCCTGCTCCATCAGCGGGTCGAGCCCGTTGGTCGGCTCGTCAAGGACGAGCAGATCGGGGCGAGTCATGAGGGCGGCGACCAGGATCAGCTTCTGGCGGTTACCCTTGGAGTAGGCACGTACCTTCTTCGAGGGGTCGACGTCGAAGCGTCGGATCAGTTCGTCGCGGTAGGCAACGTCGACTCGCCCCTGCACCCGGCCGAGGAGCTGTAGCGTCTCGGCCCCTGTGAGCGAGGGCCACAAGCTCGCCTCGCCCGCTACGTACGCGAGGCGGCGGTGCGCCTCGACCGCCTGGCGTTGACAGTCGAACCCGAAGATCTCGGCACGACCTGCTGTCGGGCCTACGAGCCCGAGCAGCAGCCGAATCGTAGTCGTCTTGCCTGCCCCGTTCGGGCCCAGGTATCCGACCACCTCCCCCTCGAGCACTTCGAGATTCAGGTCTCTGAGGGCATCGACGCTGCCGTAACGCTTGGACAGCCTCTCAGTTCGAACAGCAGTCGCTCCCACCCCACAACCTCCTTAGTCCTTTCACAAAATAGTGAAACCCGGCACGGGTCGTCGGGAGCTTCGTGGTTGCAGCAGTTCGAGGCAGAATGTCAGATCATCCCTGGCGCGCGGAGGATCTCGACGACGAAGAGGGTCTCGACGACGAAGAGGACTCCATATGGCTCGGCCGTCGTCTCAGCGGGATTGGCTAATCAAGACGCCTCCGGTCGGAGCATCATGGACCAATGGAGGATCTCGAATCGTGAAGGCGCCTGTCGCCAACCGGCCGTATATGCCCGGCTACGGGGTCCAGGGCCCAGACGAAGGGACCGGCCTCTTGCCCTGGTCCTGGGCCGAGAAGCGTCTCGCAGCCTCGCACGACTTCTGGCTTGCAACGGTTCGACCGGACGGTCGACCGCACCTGATGCCGGTGTGGGCGGTGTGGCACAGGTCCTCGGTCTGGTTCAGCTGCAGCGGGAGATCAAGGAAGACTGCCAATCTCAGTGCAAATGCGCGCTGCTCTATCTCAACCGACAACCCAATCGAGCCCGTGGTCATCGAGGGAGTCGCCGAGCTAATCAGCAACGTCGACACCCTGCGAGTGATTCTCGACATCGAGAACCGGAAGTACTCAACGAACTACACCATGGACCTGTTCGATCCAGTCGTCAATGCGTGCTTTCGCATAGAACCAGTGTGGACATTCCGAATCGCCGAAAGTGACTTTACTGGTTTGCCCACTCGCTGGACCTTCGAGTAGCGATGCCAATACTGCTTGCAGAATGCTGACAGGCGTTACCGGCAACAATGAGATCCGAGCGTATGGAAGGTCACCGTGAGTCGGATATGTACAGTGGCAGGTATGTGCAGTGGCGAGCTATGAGGGACAATGCGTGGACCCTGAGCACGCGCACCCACTGAGCCGACGGGAGTTCCTCGGCGGTGCCCTAGTTGGTGCCGCCGCGCTCGGGTTGGGAGCCTGTGGCTCGGGACGCCAGGGTGTTAGCGGTGCAACGGCCCCAAGAGTGCTTCCCGCAGGGTCCCGTCCTTATCCAACGTTGCCGGAGGGCACGGACACGATCCCAGAGATCGAGCACATCGTGGTGCTCATGCTCGAGAACCATTCGTTCGACAACATTCTCGGCCTTCTCGGTCGGGGTGACGGATTCAGGCTGGATTCTCGAGGGCGCCCGGCAGCAACAAACCCCTACCACGGCCATACCCTCCACGCCTTCCACATGCCCACTCCTTGTCAGCTCGCCAACCAGCCCGCGAACGATTGGAACGCCGACCGCCTCTCCGACGACGGTGGGACTTGCCAGGGATTCGCCAATAGCGCCAGCGGCCCGGTGTCGATGGGCTACTTCGACGCCACGGACTTGCCCTTCACCTACGGTTTGGCCAAGACCTTCCCGATCAACGACCGCTACTTCTGCTCGGTGATGGCCCAAACGTTCCCAAATCGACGTTTCCTCATCTCCGGCACAGCTTTGGGTCTCATCGCGGACGCGCTCCCAAGAGCGGTGCCACCTCGGGGCGTCATCTTCCAGGCGCTGTCCAAGCAAGGAGTCTCCTGGCGCGACTACTACGCCTCGCTTCCGACCCTCGGCGTCTACCCCCCTTTGCTGGAAGACCCTTCGCTTCGTACGAGCATGGTAGCGATCGATCAATTCTTCGCCGACGCACAAAACGGCACTCTCCCAGGATTTTGCCTGATCGACCCCAACTTCGAACTCAATTCGGAGGAGAATCCCCAGGACGTCCAGTACGGAGACGTCCTCCTCGCCGACGTCGTGAACGCTCTCATGAGTTCCCCGGCGTGGAAGAAGGTCTTGTTCATCTGGACCTACGATGAGCACGGCGGGTACTTCGACCACGTCCCACCTCCAGAGGCGGTCGCCCCCGACGACGTTCCTCCAGACATCACCATCCCGCGCGACCAGCCCGGCGGCTACGACCGCTACGGCTTCCGGGTGCCCATGGGTCTTGTAAGCCCGTACGCCAAGCCGGACTACGTGTCACATGTCGTGTCGGACCACACGTCGGTCTTGAAACTGGTTGAGACGAAATGGAACCTGCCGGCGCTCACCAGGCGCGACGCCAATGCCTCCAACCTGCTCGACATGATCGACCTCAAGGCGCCGCCCGCTTTCTTAGAGCCTCCCACGCTGCCTGCGCCGGCCAACCCCTCCCTACGCTCTCAATGTGCGAACACTGGAGCAGGCACTATCCCTCCGCCGTCCGCCGTCACAGCCTGACGGCCTCACCGCCTGACGGCCTGACGGTGGATGACCACCTCCACGTTCGTCGGCGTACCTGTGTTGTCACCCACGACCTAACTCAAGTCAGGCCGATTAGGCATACTGGTTTCGTGCAGCTGCGACCGAGGGGCGAGTCAGACTTCGGCGCGTGCTCCGAGCTGGTTCGCTTCATCCATGATCAAGACAGTTGGTCGCCACCTTCGCCCAGCGAGACGAGACCGAGAGGGAGCTTCGGAATTCGGAATCTCGCATGAGGCAGTTGGTCGCAGACGCGTCCCACGAGCTTCGAACGCCGTCGACAGCGGTGGCCGCGGAATCTGTCCAGACGGCCACGGTGGGAGCGCAGCGGCCGGTCAGCCTGGAGGCTTTGCATCCTGTGGAGGTGGTGCGAAACCGCCACAAGGCTCGTCGCCGGTCACCTCGGGTCGCACGGGAATCTGACGGATCGTGACAAAGCCATCGCCTGAGACCGAGGGGACCGTACGGCGTCCCACCGATCCCGCAATCCGCAGCGTGCGGGCCATAGGCACGACAGCGGTGGTTGCAATGGTAAGGCACACGCACGCGGATCTGGGAGAGCGAATCCTTCGCCAGGAACTCGACGCCATCGATATCGCATGCAGCCGTTTCCGCGGTGATTCAGAGCTGTCGAGCTTGCACGAGGACGAGGGACGCCCACGTCGGGTGAGCGCTCTGCTATTCGAGGCGGTCCGCGTCGCCCGGGAGGTGGCCGAGCTCACCGGTGGGGCGGTGGACCCCACCGTCGGCAGAGCCCTCGAGGCTCTCGGCTACGACCGGGACTTCGAGGAGGTGGTACGAAATGAGGCGGACCTCGAGAGCCGGGCGGAGCGAGCCCCGGGCTGGAGGCTGATCGAGCTCGACGCGAGGCACCGTACCGTACGGGTTCCCGCCGGCGTCCACCTCGACCTGGGTGCCTCGGCGAAGGCGCTCGTGGCCGACCGAGCGGCAAGCCGAATCGCCGCAGAGCTCGCGTGCGGCGTTCTTGTCAGTGTCGGGGGTGACGTCGCCGCTGGGGGCGAGGCCCCCGAGGGCGGATGGGCGATCGGCATCGCCGTGGACTCGTCGACATCAACGGCCGCGGTCGACCAAGCGGTCTCCATCGAGGCCGGCGGGCTGGCGAGCTCCAGCACCGCGGTGCGCACGTGGCGGCGCGGCACGCGCCAACTCCACCACATCATCGATCCCGGCACGGGCCAGCCTGCCGAGCCTTACTGGACGCTCGTGTCGGCCACGGGCCGGACCTGTGTCGAGGCCAACGCGGCCAGCACGGCCGCGATCGTATGGGGTCGGACAGCGCTAGTCGGGCTCGAGACGCTGGGCCTGCCGGCTCGCCTCCTGCGCTACGACGGCCGCGTGGTCACCGTGAATGGCTGGCCCGAGGAGCCTTCTGAACAACCGTGGAGACCGAACAAGGAGAGGAGGGGCTGATCAGCCAGCCGGCGCGCTGGTACGAGACGCGCCTCGGCTTGTCGCGCCGTTACTCCTCACGCTCCCCTGGTCCTGGGTGTCCTCACGACGAACCGTTTCCCGGCACGCTCCTGGCCAGACTTTGCCCA
>JBELAS010000080.1:0-6595 GCA_049508615.1 Acidimicrobiales bacterium | reverse complement strand
AGCTGGCCAGTCCCAAGGACCCCTCTTGTACCTCGACGGGCGGCGCATCGTCGTCCTCGGCCTCGGGGAGATCCTCGGGAGTGGCTTCGGCGGGCGCTGCCAGCGGAGGTTCCGCTGCGAGAGCGCCCCGGTTGAACGGGTTCGCTCTCGCAGCGTTGCTGAACCCGGACGTCTACGTGGAGGTCGTCGATGACGCTGGCACCGTCGTGTTCAGTGACCCCTCTGGGCCCTGTGCCCGCCCGGATCCCGTCCCCGCCCTTCCGGCGCACCTCCCCGTCCAGGCGTTGCCGCTCTCCCACGTGTTCGGGCGCAATCACGGCCGCTACGTTCCTGACCGTCCGTCGTTCGACGTGCGGGCCGTCGGAGTGCCGGGCCTGCACTACCGGGCGCAGGCCGTCGCGGTGCCCGGCGGGACTCTCCTCACCGCGATAGCGCTCGACCCGACCGACCAGACCCTGACGTCGCTCACCCATGTCGAATTGGCGGTCTCGATCGTGGTCGTGGTGGCACTGCTGGTGTTGGTGCTTTGGATCGTCCGCTTCGGGCTCCGGCCGCTCGAGGACATGACCGAGACGGCCGGGGCGATAGCCGGAGGCGACCTGACCCGAAGGATCCGGCGCACCGACGAGCGCAGCGAGGTCGGGAGGCTGGGTGGCGCGCTCAATGGCATGCTCAGCCAGATCGAGGCCGCGTTCCACGAACGCTCGATGTCGGAGTCACGGCTGCGACGGTTCGTCGCCGACGCCTCACACGAGCTGCGGACGCCGCTCACCTCGATCCGCGGGTACGCGGAACTGCTGCGCAAGGGAGCGTTCAATGACGAAGATGCACGGCTGCGAGCTTCAGAACGCATCGAGCACGAGGCCGCGCGAATGAGCGTCTTGGTGGACGACCTCCTGCTGCTGGCGCGCCTGGACCAAGGACGGCCGCTCGAACGTTCTGCGGTCGACGTCGCGGAATTGGTGAGCGACGCGGTGGAAGCAGCGCGCGCCGTCGACCCAGGTCGCCCGATATCGCTCGAGGGGCATGACAGCATCTTGGTGGAAGGAGACGCCGTCCGGTTGCGTCAGATCGTGGACAACCTGTTGCACAACGCCGAGGTGCACACACAGCCCGGGACCCCGGTGCACCTTCGTGTCACTCGAGTGGGGGAGTCAGCGGTGATCACGGTGGCCGACGAGGGCCTCGGCCTCGACGCCGAGGAGCAGGCTCGGGTGTTCGACCGGTTCTATCGAGGGAGCGAGGCTCGCACCGGTGGGGGAACGGGCCTAGGTCTGTCGATCGTCGCGGCGCTGGCTGTCGCCCACGGGGGGCAGGCCCATGTGGCGAGCGTGCCGGGGCAAGGCACGACTTTCACGGTTGAGCTGCCGGCTCTGGGGCAATCGGTCGAGGGGGGGAGTTCGCCGGAAGAGGAACCGTCGTCCAGCGCCGGTCGCATGGCTGGTGCACGGGTGGGCGAACGAGGCGTCGGTCCTGCCCGTCGCTGACGAACAGCCGGGCGTGTCGCGACGGGCGATGATGGCATGAACCCACTTCATGATCTGTTCACCGCGGACCGTGGCAGTGGCCCCGCGGTCGTGTTCGTCCACGGCCAGCCCGGGCTCGGCACCGACTTCGACGCAGTGGCCGCGTTGCTCGTCGAGGACCATCGGGTCATCGCCCCGGACCGTCCCGGTTACGGGGCAAGTGGGAACCAGGCGATCTCCATGAAGGACAACGCCGAGGTCCTCGCCGCGCTCATAGAGGACAAAGCGGTCGCACCGGCCACAGTCGTGGGCCACAGTTACGGCGGTGGTGTGGCGGTGCTCCTGACCGCTGCGCGTCCCGACCTCGTCGCGGGGTTGGTGCTGGTGAACTCCGTGGGGCGGGCTGACAGTGTGAACGTCTTCGACCACCTGCTCGCGGCTCCCGTCGTGGGGGAGGCGCTGAGCGCGGCGGGTCTGTTGGCACTGGGTCGGGTGCTGCCCAGGCTCCGGAAGCTTGCCACTGTGGCCCCGGGGGACTTCTCGCGGCTACTTGGGGCGAGCCTTCCGGATTCGCGCTACCTGGAGGTAGCCTCCGAACGCGGCCGGCAGGTGTGGCGCAGCTTCGTGTTCGAACAGCGCGCGCTTCTTCGCGAAATCAGCGAGGTGGAGAGTTCGCTGCAGACGATCGAGGTGCCCACGGCTGTGATCGTCGGCGCATGGGACGTGGTGGTGTCGCCCTCGGTGGCGGCGAGCATCGCGGCATCGGTCCCCGGGGCCGAGCTCGTCACGGTGGGCCAAGTGGGCCATTTCGTGCCACGCGACGCGCCCGAGGCGGTCACAAGCGCCGTGAGAAGAACAGAAGCGCGCGCGGCCGCCCTACAGGCTGGTCATCACACGACCGGTGACCCGGCCGATGCCGCAGCCGCCGAGAGCATCGGCGAAGCGAGCGATACGGCGAGTGGCGATCCGGACCAAGGGGCCGGCGCCTAGAGCCACTTCACCGACGAGACCCGACCTCCGCCGTGCGCGAAGGTGTCGGATCAGGTGTAGTGGTCAGCCTGCGTAGTAGCGGTAGACGACCTGGGCCACGCAGCGCGGCTTCTCCTCGCCCTCGGCTTCGAAGGTGATGTCGACCACCCACTGCAGGCCGTCTTTGATCTCGTCGACCTCGGCCAGGGCGGCACCGAGGCGGATCTTCGAGTCGACCTTCACCGGCGCCGGGAAGCGCACACGATTGCACCCGTAGTTCACGGCGAAGTTCACACCCTTGACGTCGAACACCTCGTGCAGCAGTGGAGGTATGAGTGACAGGGTCATGTACCCGTGGGCGATGGTCGAACCGAACGGGCTCTTGGCAGCCCGCTCGGGGTCGACGTGGATCCACTGGTGGTCGCCCGTGACTTCGGCGAACTTGTCTATCTGAGCCTGGTCCACCAGGTGCCAATCGGAGTAGCCGAGGTGCTGGGGACGGTACTTCCTGAGCTCGTCCATGCCATTGAGGATCGTCGTCATGGGCCGAGGATACCCGGTCGCAGCATTAGACGTGGAATCGCCGAGCGACCTTGGAACGGCCAGATCGCCACGCTGCCTCAGCCCGTTCGCAGTGGATTACTTGAACCAGATTCGCTGGTACTCCCGGCTCTGAGGATGCACCAGCAAGACGAAGAGGGCGACGGCGAAGACGAGGGTGATCAGGAATCCGAATGCACCCAGGGCCAGGACGCCCACGTCTTGGAGGACGTTCAGTGCCGCCAGGGCGATCCCGAGCCCGTACGCCCAGCGCTTCTCGTTGGCGACCCCGAACCCGGCCACGCCGAGCGCGAGCGGAACGAGTTCGAACAAGGGTTTGATGCCCAACACGATCCACAACAGGCCGAAAGCGGCCGTGAGGTAGCAGAGCAACACAGCCGCCTGAAGCGTCTGCGGCTGGGAGCTGTCGAACCACTTGCGTGCTTCGGACATCGCTCCATTCTGGCAGGTCGCGCGCAGTGGTCGGCCGTCACCTCGAATACCCGAAGCGGACGAGGCCCATGACGAGGCCGGGAGCGGCAAGAGCCGGTCCCCGGCGGCGCGCCGGTACGCTGGGCACTCGTGGATCGGGGCGGACAGAGGTCTATGCCCGGTGGTGATCGGCGACGAGGCGCTCGGCGCCGTCGCTGGACCCGATCGACGCCGAGTACGGCGGGTTCGCGACATCCCTCAGAGATGTACGTCGGAGACGAACGTCACCGCGCCATCGGCACCGGGGGGGCGCGTGCTGCGGTGTTCGGGGTCTCGGACGGGCTCGTCACGAACGTAGCGCTGATCCTCGGCATGGCCGCCGCCCACCCCGGCGGCTCCGTGGTGCGCCTCGCCGGGCTGGCCGGGCTCGTGGCCGGCTCCTTTTCGATGTCGGCAGGCGAGTATGTCTCGATGCGCGCTCAGAGGGAACTGTTCGAACGCGAGCTCGCGGTGGAGAAGCGCGAGATCCAGATCCGGCCGGAAGGCGAGCGGCGCGAGCTCGTTCGGATCTACGAGAGTCGGGGCATCGAGCCCGACATCGCGCGGCGCCTCGCGGACGAGATGATGCGCACCCCCGAGCTGGCGCTCGAGACCCACGCCCGTGAGGAGCTCGGCATCACGCCCAGCGCGCTCGGCTCGCCCGTACAGGCTGCGCTCTCCTCGTCGGTCACATTCGCGATCGGGGCGTTCCTGCCGCTGCTTCCATGGCTGGTGTCCGGCGGGACCGGGGCCACCCTCGCGTCGGTCGCGATCGGAGCGGTCGCGGCTCTCGGGGTGGGCGCGGCGCTAGCGGTGTTCACCGGCCGCGCCTGGTGGCGCTCGGCGCTGCGGCAGCTTGCCATCTCGGCGGTGGCCGCGGCCATCACCTTTGGTATCGGTCACGCAGTAGGGGCCTCGGCGCTTCATTGAGTCGGGGAACGTCGACCGTGAACACTGTCGAGATCAAGCGGCGCATGGGCGAGTCCGACATTGCCGAGGTGTCACAGCTTCTCCATGAGGTCGCTGCGGCCGACTCGCACGCGCCGCTCGGCGAGCACAATTGGCTCGACCTGGTCCACGGCGGGCGCAAGGGATTCGCCGGGTTCGTAGCCCGCGAAAGCGTCGGCGGACCGCTCATCGGGTACGCCCAGCTGAGCCGGGGGCACAGCACCTGGGCCGTGGAGGTCGTGATCCGTCCCGACCACCGATCCCCGAAACAGGCCGTGGGCGTGGAGCTGCTCAGCGCCGCGCTCGCCGAGGCAGGACGGCTCGGCGGCGGCCATGTGCACCTCTGGGTGGCAAAGCCCACGGCCGACACCGACGCGATGGCCGAGCGGTGCGGGCTCGTGCGTGGTCGTGATCTCTACCAGATGCGCCGGCGACTCCCGATCTCGCACGAGCGTCTTCGGTTGACGACGCGGCCGTTCCAACCTGGGGTGGACGAGTCAGCGTGGCTCGAGGTCAACAACCGCGCGTTCGCGTCGCACCCCGAGCAGGGCGGCTGGACGCTCGACACGATCCTCGAGCGCGAGGCGGAGCCGTGGTTCGACCCCGACGGGTTCCTGATCCACGAAAGCGGCGGCCGGATGGCAGGCTCGTGCTGGACCAAGGTGCACGGCGAGACCGAGCCGCCCATGGGCGAGATCTATGTGATCTGCGTGGACCCCGACTTTCAACGGCTCGGCCTGGGGAGATCGCTGTTGCTGGCGGGCCTCGATCACTTGTTCGCGCTGGGAATGCAGGTGACGATGCTCTACGTCGACGCCGCCAACGACGCAGCCGCGTCGCTCTATCGGTCCCTCGGTTTCGAGGTCGACCACGTCGACCGCGCTTACACCGGCGACGTGCCCGGCCAGCCGGTCGCGCCCTAAGGCGCTGGGAGAGAGCGCGCAGAGGTGGCAAGACCGCGTTCGTTGCGCGGCCGGGCGCGCGAGATCGTCACTCGCCTGTCCGGCGAGTATCCGGGCAGAGCTGACGAGCTGTGTGCGCTGCGCCACGACGGAGCGTTCCAGCTGCTGGTGGCGACCATCTTGTCGGCTCAGTCCACCGACGAGCGCGTCAACATGGTCACGCCCGAGCTGTTCGTCGCGTTTGGCTCCCCCGAGGCACTGGCCGCCGCGCCCCTCGACCGGCTCGAGAAGCTCGTCTACTCGACGGGATTCTTCCGGGCCAAGGCGCGCAGCCTCGTCGGGATGGCGCAAGCTGTGGCAGAGCGCTTCGCAGGAGTGGTGCCCGTGGAGCTGGAGGACCTGACGAGTCTCCCCGGCGTGGGTCGCAAGACGGCGAACGTGGTGCGCAGCGTCGCCTTCGATCTGCCGGGGTTCCCTGTGGACACGCACGTGGGGCGTCTGGTGCGCCGCTTGGGGCTGAGCGAACAGAGAGATCCCGACAAGGTGGAGGCGGAGGTGACCGCCCTCGTAGCGCCGCAGGAGTGGGGGACCCTGAGCGTCCGCTTGATCCTCCACGGGCGTCGGGTGTGCCTGGCCCGTACCCCGCGGTGCACGGAGTGCCTGCTAGGTGACATCTGCCCTTCGGCCCGGGTCCCGGTGCGCCCCCCTCCCCCCTGATCGGGGCGGAATGCCCGGCGGACGGGGTCAGGCGGATGTTTTTTGGGAAACGACTGGAACAACGGTGCTAAGCGTGATGTTCTAGAGATGACCGGAACCGGTTCCCGCCATCTGGTTCCGTGAGGGCGAGGTCGGGATCCGCCGCCTGACCCGCTCGCACGACGGCGCCCGGAAGGGCGCCGTCGTTGCGTCCGGGTGCTGCTTGCAAGTGCCGTGGGGCTGATACCGGGGCGTCAACGCCCGCGGGCGTATGGAGCTGTGAGCTTGTGTAGACGTCGGTGGGCGCCGCGAAGGGCGCGCTCCACCGCGAAGAGCTCGGTGGAGGTCTCTTCGTCCTTCTCGGCTTCGGACGCCTCGGCGATGGCGGCGAGGCGCCGGGTGAGGTCTTCGAGAGCGGTCGCCACTGAGGACAGCTCTGCGATCGGGGTACTCATGGGCTGATCATGTCGCAAGAAGCCACCCGTGTGCAGCAGCCGGGTCCTGTCCGACCAGGAGTACGATCGTAAGCTCATGTCACTCACTCGGCTCGATCTTCGCGGTGTCCGGGCTGCCGAGATGGCGGCGAAGGTGGCGCGGCCGGTG
>JBELAS010000008.1:0-13929 GCA_049508615.1 Acidimicrobiales bacterium | reverse complement strand
TTGGCGCGCTTGAGCCAGTGGCGCGTGCCGTACCTGAGGCGCAACATCGGCTGTGTCTTCCAGGATTACCGCCTTCTACCGAACAAGACCGTGTTCGAGAACGTCGCCTTCGCTCTCGAGGTGATAGGCCGCCCCAAGCACGTGATCGCGTCGCAGGTGCCACAGGTGCTCGACTTGGTGGGCCTGGGAAGGAAGCGTGACAGCCTGCCGGGCCAGCTTTCTGGTGGTGAGCAGCAGCGTGTCGGCATCGCGCGCGCCTTCGTGAACCGGCCGTTGATCCTCCTCGCAGACGAGCCGACCGGTAACCTGGACCCGAAGACCTCCCTGGGGATCGTACGGTTGCTCGACCGCATCAACCGGACCGGAACGACGGTCGTGGTGGCCACCCACGACGCGAGCATCGTGGACATGATGCGCCGGCGCGTCATCGAGCTGGACGAGGGGATGATGGTGCGAGACCAAGCCCGAGGCGTCTACGGCTATGGCACTTGAGCTTGCCCTGAGGGTTACGAGGAGCGCTGATCGCTGATGGTTGCGAACGTCGAGTACGTCGCTCGCGAGACCGCTTCGAACCTGTGGCGCAACCGCCTCATGACCGTGGCAGCGGTGCTGACCATCGCGGTGTCGCTGTCGCTCGTCGGAGCAGCGCTGCTGTTGCGCCAGGGGGTGGCCCGCGCCACGACGCAGTGGCAGCACGGGGTCAACGTGGACGTCTTCTTGGTTCCCGGCATTCCCGCGGCCCAAGAGAAGGTCATCGACCAGGACCTTCTGCAGCTGCCGTACGTTCGGACGTGCATCTACCGGTCACCGGCCTACGACTTGAACGAGGCGAAGCATCTGTTGTCGCCCGACGAGTCAGGCGTGCTCACGCTACCCACCATGCCGGCCTCCCTGCGGTGCGTGCTGAACGACCCAAACCAGGCCCAAGCCGTGGCCCAGCAGTTCACCGGGCGCTCGGGAGTCAAACTTGTGAGTTTCCCGAGCCAGGCGGTGCACAACATGCAGCAGGTCACGCACATCTTGCAGTGGGTATTCCTCATAGTGGCCGTCATCCTGCTGCTTTCAGCGTCGGTGCTGATCTTGAACACGATCCGCCTGGCGATCTTCGCCCGACGGAGAGAGGTGTCGGTGATGAAGCTCGTCGGGGCCACGAACTGGTTCATCCGTATCCCGTTCATGTTCGAGGGCCTGATGCAGGGGCTGGCAGGAGCAGTTGTTGCCGCGCTCGCCGTGTTCGGTCTGCACCTGGTGCTCAACGCATTGGGTAACAGCAGGACCAGCAACGTCTTCACCCAGATGCGCATGCCCGGTGGGGAGGTGCTGGCTACGAGCGCCGTAGTCGTGATCATAGGACTGGCTGTGGGTACTGTCGGCTCCGCCTTCGCCATTCGGCGATTCCTCGACACCTGAATTCTGCTGCTGGCGCCTTCGGCGCCGAAACGGCGTCCCGACTCCGTCCTCAGCCCTTGTTCGCGCCGTTCTCTCGTACGAAGTCATTGACCGCGTAGTACGCATCGATGGACTCTCCGGCATCGCCCCAGAACCCGTCGAGCACGTCGTAGGCCATCGTCCCCTGATCGACGTAGAAGTTGTTCACGTCGGTGATCTCGAGCTCCCCGCGCCCCGAGGGCTCGAGGGTCGCGATCACCCGGAACACGTCGGGGCCGTAGCAGTAGATGCCCGTCACCGCGTAGTGGCTGGGGGGATCCTCGGGCTTCTCCACGATGTGCACGATGCGCCCCTCGTCGTCGAACTGAGGGACCCCGAGGTGTCGAAGATGAAGGGGATCCTCCTCGGCGGTGAGCACGATGCGCGCGCCGCCGCTTTGGGTGCCGAAACGCTCGACGGTGGGTCGGAAGCTCCGTTCGACGATGTTGTCACCGAGCATGACGAGCACGGGCTCGTCGGCGGCGAAGTGCTCAGCCAGCCCCAGCGCCTCGGCGATGCCTCCGGGGCGTTCCTGGTAGGAGTAGGAGAGCCGCTCGATCCCGTGTTCGTGGCCGTTGCCCAAGAGGCGCAGGAACTCCCCGGCGTGAGTGCCTCCGGTGACCAACATGATCTCGGTGATGCCGGCCAGAACCAGTGCTTCGATGGCGTAGCTGATCATCGGCCGGTCGTATATCGGCAGGAGGTGCTTGTTGGTGATGCGGGTGAGGGGGTGGAGCCGGCGGCCGCTTCCGCCCGCCAGGATCACGCCTTTCAAAGCACAACGCCTTTCATGTGGATGTGACCCGTTCGAGCATCTCGGAACGGTGACGGCCGTAATCGATCTTTCCTGATAGCGTCCGCTCGATGGTGTCGGCGAAGCGCCTCCGCTTGGGTGTCCTGAATCCTGCCAAGTGCGCCTTTGTGTGCTCGAGGGGCTCGTCTTCGGTTGCACCGGCGTCCTCGCGCAGCTCGATCATCCTCAGCTCCGCCTTCCCGAGGCGATCGTCGGGAACTCCGACCGTCACCGAGTCGAACGCCGATGGGTGGCTTTTCAGTGTCTCCTCGACCGCCTCGGCGAAGATCCTTTCCCCACGGGTGTTGATGATCACCGAGGCAGCCTACGTGACGCCGGTCGGTGCCGACGTTCCCGGCACCTCCGCCGTCGTTGAAGGCTTGGGAACGCTCTGCGCTCACCGCTGTGGATCCGTCTCTTTCTTCTTCCCGGAGACGACCGCCCGGCTCGCCTCGAGCTGCGCTGCTGGCTGGCCGAGCACCGCTCGCCGTTACCTCGCGACCTGAGGGAGTGGTTGCATGGCGCCGCACTGGCCACGACCCTGGGGACCACCTGCTCCCGCTGCTCACCGGGGAGGAGCTGTCGGTACTTCCCTAGCTCGGCACGCGGGCCGTCTTCTAGACGGCCATGTCGCATGCCTTGCAACTAGGCGACAACTTCATGGTTCTGGGCCTTTCATGGTTCTGGACCGGGGTGGCTCACGGTGTGGCGGGGGTTTGCACGCGGCGAGGTCCATTAGGATCAGCGGCGATGCCCGGCGAAAAGAGAACTCCCCGAAAGATACCTAAGGGGGGCGCTTTCGGCCCGAACGCGTGGCTTGTCGATGACATGTACGAGCAGTACCGCGACGACCCCTCATCGGTGAGCGAGTCCTGGCGTGAGTTCTTTGCCGACTACGTTCCCCCAGGTCTGGCTCCCGACGGTACCCGCTCAGTCGCCGGGGAGGCGGCGACCGAGCTCGCGCCACCGGCACCGCCGTCTCCTCGCCCGGCTTCTGGGCCGTACGAGCCCTCCGCACCGGCCATTGCCGGGGCGCCGGTATCGGTCGGACCCGGGAGGGCTGCGGGCTCGGTTGCATCGGCCCCGGTCGTTCCGGAGACGGCGGTGCCGGAGACCGCCTCGCCTTCTGGCGTCACACCCACGGCAGGCGCACCACGTGCCGCCGAAACCCACCTGGACACAGCGGAGGCGGCCCCCGAGCCGGTGGCCTCACCACTTCGCGGTGCTGCGGCACGCATCGCCACGAACATGGAAGCGTCGCTCACAGTCCCTACAGCGACGAGCGTACGAAGCGTCCCCGCGAGACTGCTCGAGGTCAACCGCTCGACGCTGAACCGTCACCTCGTGCTCACGACCGGTGCCAAGGTGAGCTTCACCCACTTGATCGGTTTCGCGGTCGTACGGGCGCTGCAGGCTGTGCCCGCGCTGAACTCGAGCTTCGTGGTGGACTCCGACGGCAAAGGCGCTCCCGGAGTGGTGCACCACACCCACGTCGGGCTCGGTGTCGCCGTGGACGTGTCGAAGTCCGACGGCTCGCGTGCACTGTCCGTGCCGGTCGTGCGCGAGGCGGAGACGCTCGACTTTCGGTCCTTCATGGTCGCCTACGAGGATCTGGTCCGAAAGGTCCACACGAACAAGGTGTCTCCCGACGACTTCGTCGGTGCCACCGTCACCCTCACGAACCCCGGAACTCTCGGGACACTCCAGTCCGTCCCGCGCCTCATGGTGGGACAGGGCGCGATCATCGGCGTGGGTGCGCTCGGGTATCCGGCGCAGTACCAGGCGGCAGACCGCCGCAGCCTGGCAGCCCTCGGGGTCGGTCCCGTTCTGACTCTCACCTCCACCTATGACCACCGCATCATCCAGGGGGCTGAATCGGGTCTCTTCCTCGGAGAGGTGGCGGAGAGGCTCATCGGCGGTCACGGTTTCTACGAGGAAGTGTTCGCAGCCATGGACGTTCCGTACGAGCCCGTGCACTGGCAGCCCGATGTGAACGCCATTGACGGTGAGCATCAGCGGTTCGTGAAGCAAGTTCACGTGCAGAGCCTGATGAACATGTACAGGGTGCGCGGCCACCTGATCGCAGACCTCGACCCGCTCTCTGCAGAGCGCCGCCCGCTTCATCCCGAGCTCGACCCCACCACCTACGGGCTCACCCTCTGGGACTTGGAGCGCGAGTTCGTGGTGGACGGCTTGGCCGGACGGGATGTCCTCACCTTGGGTGAGGCACTCGACATCCTTCGCGACGCCTACTGCAGAACGCTCGGGATCGAGTACATGCATATCCAGGATCCCGAGCAGAAGCGGTGGGTCCAGAGCCACGTCGAGGGTGTGTCCACCGCGCTTTCACGAGACGAGCAACGGCACATCCTCGATCGTCTGAACGCCGCCGAGGCATTCGAGCGCTTCTTGCACACTCGCTACGTGGGACAGAAGCGCTACGGGTTGGAAGGTGCCGAGTCTGCGATCGTGTTCCTCGATGTGCTGCTCGACGAAGCGGCGACCGAGGGGATCACCGAGGCGGTGCTCGGCATGGCCCACCGGGGCCGGCTGAACGTGCTGGAGAGCATCGCCGGCAAGTCCTACGGGGAGATCTTCGCCGAGTTCGAGGGGAACGTCGACCCTGAGTCGGTTCAGGGATCTGGCGACCTGAAGTACCACAAGGGCGTCGTGGGCAAGTTCGTCGGGCGGAACGGCAAGCAGCTGTTGGTCACGATCGCAGCGAACCCCTCGCACCTGGAGACGGTCGACCCCGTGGTGGAGGGGATGGCGCGGGCGAAACAGGAACGGCTTGCCCCAGAACATCGCTTCGGCGTCCTGCCGGTGCTCGTCCATGGCGACGCGGCGTTCGCCGGGCAGGGTGTGGTGGCAGAGACGTTGGAGCTGAGCCAGCTCACCGGCTACCGAACGGGTGGCACGGTTCATTTTGTGATCAACAACCAGCTTGGTTTCACGACGGCCCCTGAGTCGGCTAGGTCGTCGGTGTACCCGACCGACGTGGCCAAGATCGTCCAAGCGCCGATTATCCACGTGAACGGGGACGATCCCGAGGCTTGCGCGCGCGCCGCGCGACTTGCATTCGGGTTCCGTCAGGCCTTTCACAAGGACGTGGTCATCGACCTGGTCTGCTACCGGCGTTTCGGACACAACGAAGGTGACGACCCGAGTTACACCCAGCCGAGGATGTACGCGATCATCGAGACGCTGCGCTCGGTGCGAAAGCTCTACACCGAGTCTCTCGTGCGCCGCGGCGACATCACGCTCGAGGAAGCCGAGCACGCGCTCGAGAACTTCCGAGCTCGCCTGCAAGCAGCGCTGGACGAGACCCGCCAGGCCGCCCCGCCGAAGCCGACCGCGCTCCCGCCTCCGCCTCCACCCGTGCCCGAGCGACACGGAGTCTTAACCGGGGTCGAGCGCGGCGATCTCGAGAGACTGGTGCACGCTGCGACGGCGGTACCAGAAGGCTTCACCTCGCACCCGAAGCTGGCCCGTCAATTCGAACAACGTTCGAAGATGGTGGACGCCGGGCAGGTCGACTGGACGTTGGGTGAAGCTCTCGCGTTCGGATCGATCCTTGCAGAAGGCACCGACGTGCGCCTGGCGGGACAGGATACCCGGCGAGGAACCTTCAGCCAGCGCCACTCGGTGCTGATGGACTATGCGACCGGGGCCGAATGGGTGCCTCTCGCGCACCTGGAATCCGAGGACACCGGTCGCTTTGCCGTGGTCGACTCGTTGCTCTCGGAGTACGCGGCCCTCGGTTTCGAGTACGGCTATTCGGTCGAGGCGCCTGACTCGCTCGTTGCATGGGAGGCCCAGTTCGGCGACTTCGCCAACGGCGCCCAGATCGTGATCGACAACTTCCTCGTCGCGGCCGAGGACAAGTGGGGCCAGTCGTCGGGGCTCGTCCTGCTGCTGCCCCACGGGTACGAGGGGCAGGGTCCGGAGCACTCCTCGGCGCGCATCGAGCGCTTCCTGAGCCTCTGCGCAGAGGGGAACATACGCGCGGCCCAACCCACGACCGCGGCGCAGTACTTCCACCTCCTGCGCTCCCAGGTGCGTGGCCCTGCACGGAGGCCCTTGGTCGTGTTCACTCCGAAGTCCCTCCTCCGGGCGCGCCAGAGCCGTTCGGACCTCGACGAGCTGGTGTCGGGTTGCTTCTCCTCGGTGCTCGACGACCCCGCGACCACAGGTGGCGCCGGCGGTGCAGCAGCTGCCGACGCGGTGGACCGAGAGGCGGTGAGACGCGTGCTCCTTTGCTCGGGAAAGATCGCCTTCGACCTCACCGCGCGTCGCGACCAGCTGTGTGTAAGAAAGCAGGATCTGCCGTCCCCCGGTGTCGACCCCTCGGCGGTGGCGGTCGTGCGCGTCGAGCAGCTCTACCCTTGGCCGGAAGAAGGTCTGGCGGAGGTGCTCGAGCGTTACTCCCGAGCCACTGAGGTGCTGTGGGTGCAAGAGGAGCCGGAGAACATGGGGGCCTGGTCCTTCGCCCACGGTCGCCTGCACCGGCTGCTTCGTGAACGCTACGAGCTCAGCCACGTGAGCCGGATCGAGTCGGCCAGTCCAGCCACCGGCAGCGCTGCGATGCACCAACTCGAGCAAGAGGACCTGCTCGAACGCTCCTTCGCCTGACCGTGGAGTAGGTGCTCAGCGAAGGGTCATACCCAGCACCGCCTCGAGCTCGGCAAGGGCGTGACCTGTGCTAACGACCTTGATCGTTACCATGCCGAGCTCGCGCGCGGGCTTGAGGTTCACGCCCAGGTCGTCCAAGAACACGGCGTGCTCGGGCTCGATGCCGAGCGCCTCGCAGGCGAGCATGTAGAAGCGAGGATCCGGCTTGCGAATACCCACCACCGACGACTCGATGACCACGTCGAACAGCTCGAGCACCTCGGCGTGGTCGGCACTAGGTCTCGTTCCCGAACTATCGGGGGTCACGAAATTGTTGGTGAGAAGCGCCGTCTTGAACCGGTCGGCGCAGCGGCGCACCGCCTCGACCATCTCAGGCCGCAACGATCCGGACAGCATCGCGAAGAGCTCTCGGGTGTCGATAGTCCCGCCTGCATCGCTCGCCTCTTCCTCGAACGCGTCACAGAACTCGTCGAAGCCGAGCTCGTTACGCTCCAAGCGAGCCCACGCGTTGTCGTGATGGTTGGTCGCGTTCAGGGTTCGGATGAACCCTTCGGGCAAGCCTTTGGCGCGCTCGTAGCGCTTGAACGCTTCGAACGGGCTGTCGGCGATCACGCCTCCGAAGTCGAACAGCACCGCCTCGATGTCTGCGGTGGGCATCCCCTCATCCTACGAAGCACTCCCGATGCCTCCTGAGAGGCTCAGCGTCTCGTGGTCTTGCGGCTCACGAGCCGACGGGCCCGAGGCCCGCTCATCCACCTACGCATCGAAGACTGCCCGTAAGATGCCCGGGTCGTGCTTGTCATCCCGGCACTCTGATGGCCCAGAGAGCTGCTCTTGTGGGGCAGGGGACGCTCGAAGGCTGCAGGTGGGAGGTACCCCTTGTCGGATTTGTTGACCGCGGCCCTTGCTCCGATTGCTACCGCAGGGGCCCGCATGCTGGAGAAGTCGTCCTAGGTCTGAAGGATCAGAACTGGGTGACCAAGTGAGCACTGTTGTCGACCGGAGCTTCGTGGTGGTCGACGGGTCGAACATCGCGACCGAGGGCCGGTCGACCCCCAGCCTCGCCCAGCTCGACGAGGCTGTGCGCCAGTTCCAGGAGCAGTTCCCCGAGGTTCAGGTGATCGTCGTTGTCGACGCCACTTTCGGGCACCGCGTCGATCCTTCCGAGCGGGTCGCCTTCGACGAGGCAGCGGCTCACGGCGAGCTCGTATCGCCCCCTGCAGGAGCCGTAGGTCGAGGTGATGCCTTTCTTCTGCGAGTGGCTGAGAGAGTGGGCGCTCAGGTCCTTTCCAACGACTCGTTCCAAGAGTTTCACGGCGAGCACCCTTGGCTGTTTCGCGAAGGTCGCTTGATCGGCGGCACTCCCGTCCCGGGTGTGGGATGGATCTTCACCCCTCGCTCTCCCGTCAGAGGAGCGCGAAGCCGAGCCGCGACCACGGCAGCGAAGGATCAAGACGCGGGCACGTCACAGAAGGCGGAGAAGAAGGCGGAGGAGAAAGAGAAGGCGCAGGGGCGGTCCGCGCCCGAGACAGGGACACAGCCGACAAAGAAGGCCACGGGGTCCTCGCCCACCAAGGCAGAGGCGGTGAAGGGCTTGCAGGCTGTGAAGGTCCACGAGCCGGCCAAGAAGGTGAGGAAGGCGTCAAAGGTCGCTGACAACCGGCAGGCCGCGAAGACCCCGAGGCGGATCCGCCAGGCCGCCAAGGTCGAGAGGGCCGCGAAGGCCGCGAAGGCCGGAAAGGCCGAAAAGGTCGCGAAGGCCGAAAAGGTGGAAAAGGTGAGAAGGGCCGCGAAGACCGCGAAGGCCGGAAAGACCGCTAAGGACGCGAAGGCGCCTGTCGCTGGGCTCGAGAAGGTGCAGAAAGCTGCGAAGACGCGTACCCGTCGCCGGCGTAGTTATCGGGCGACGGGTACCGAGGTCGAAGCGGCCATCGAGGTTGCAACGGAGGAGGTGCTCGTTCCCGCCGATCTGGTTGAAGCGGAGCGCTCTTCGGGCGGTCGTCGCCGAAGAAGACGCGGTCCACCTGCAGCGGTGAACGACCCGCTCACGTTCTTGACCTTCGTGAGCGCCTACGTGATCGGCGCGAGGTTGGAGGGGACCGTGTCTTCTTTCACCTCGCACGGCGCGATGGTCGACGTCGGCGACATGCATTGCTACGTCCCCGTGGCCGGACTGGGCGATCCCGCTCCCCGAGGAGCACGCGAGGTGCTCGAGCGGGGGGAGAGGCGACCATTCATCTTGGTGGCACTCGATCCTCCGCGCCGAGGCGCCGAGCTGGCACTGCCCGAAGTGGCTGCCGTTGGTGGCGTACCAGCTCGCTGACGGCTGTTGCGCGGGGGTCCTGGCAAAGGACTCGGCGCAGGGTTTCGGAGCCGTTGGTGGGGGCGCTTGAGCTCACCGACAGTCGGGTTGGTGTCTGAACATGGATATTCGAGTGTGGATAGATGTGGATAGAACAGTGCGGACGGACGACCCTCTTTGTGTTCGAGGGGTGGTGTACGGCCAGCGCGTTGAGAGGCGATGTCTCTGGATGCAAGGAACGACGCTCAGGTCTCTTGCGCGACGTCCCTGAGTCCACGGGAGTCACAAGCAGTGGCGGGAGGTCTCAAGCCTGCTACGGACAGTGCCGATGTTCACTTCGGGAGCGATCTCGGGATGCCGTCGCAGGAGGGGTTCTCGGCTGGTGGGGGGACTGGTCGAGCTCGGCTGCTGGAAATTCGGACCTTTCGACCGTTTCTTGCGCGACGCAGGTCAAGACACGAAGGAAAAGTGCCGATCAATGATCCCGTGGCCACGAATGCGCCCCACCAACCGCTGGCCCCAGGTCGCGCGCGGCACACCATGGCCAGCCTGGTTCTTCGCGCGTCCCGTGGCGAGAGCGGGTTCGGCCTGCTCGAAACCATCGTTGCGTTGGTCCTGCTGCTGGTCGGCCTGGTGGCCACATCCAGCCTGATGGCCACAGGGCTCAAGGTCAGCGGGAACTCGCGAGTCAAAGAGGTCGCTACCGACCTAGCGACGAGCGTGCTCGACTGTTCCGTTCAACAGGGTGGGGCCGCGTTGCTCACGGAGATGAACTTCGGGCTGCCGAGTCCCGCTTGTGTGGGTGGATCCACCAACGGAGTCCTCACGGTCCCGAACGGCGGGGTGACGTTCACCGTCGAACAGGAAGTATCCGCCGGTGCCAGCAGTTGCGCCGCCCCGCAGAACGGCGTGCCGAACGAACTGAAGGTGACGGAATTCGTCACCTGGGCATCGTCGTTGCCCTTCGAATGGTGGAACAGTGCCTTGCTTTTGCCCACTGCCACGCGGGCGCAGGACGCGGTTGCGAACCAAATCGTCCAGGAGACGAGCTACGCGGCCGTACCTGCGACCGCCATCGACCCCACGATGGGCGAGATCTTGGTGACGGTCACCGACGACTCCGGCAACCCCCAGTCGGGCGTGACGGTGACGGCGACTGACCCTGCTACCGGCGTGACATTGAATGCGCCGACTACGGGTTCCGGTTGCGTTCTCTTCGCTACGAACCAGGTGACACCAGGCCAATGGACGATCACCCTCACCACCACCACCACCTCTTTCCTCGGATGGCTGGACAACAACGAGAATTCCTCTCCCACGACGACGGTCAACGTGGCGGCAGGTGAGCCAACAAATGTGGCGCTGAAGTACGCGCAATCAGCGGCGATATATCCCAGTTACTACGTGTGGCAGGGCACCCCTCCTTCGAACATCTCGTCTTTGCCGTTGTCCTTCTACAACAGCAACTTGGCCAACAATCCCTACGTGACAGGTACTCCTCCGTACGAGGTGTACCCGTTTACTTCCACCTCACCCAGTTACTACGTGGTGGCAGGAAGTTGCGGCGCCGACAGCATCCCGGACGGCGCTACAACCGATGGTCAGCAGGTGTCGCTCAATCCTGATCAATCCGGCTATCCGGTGTTCTTCTTGCCGCAAGTGTGGGTCGACGTCACGGACGTACATGGCAACGAGCTCTCCGGTGCAAGCGTGACCGCGTCGGCTGCGACCCCCACCGGTGGAGCCGACTCGTGCTCTCCCACGGCTCCCATGCCGGTGCTCTCGCTCGGTACCACCTGTCCTAACGGAGGCAGCTGCCCTGTTCAGACCGCGTTCCACCCATCGGTCGGGGCTCTGCCTGAGGCGTCCCTCATGTCATGGTCGGCCACTTCGCACCGCAGTGCGTCTCGTTCGGCCGGCCGAACCAAGCAAGTGACACGGCGTCCCAAGGTTGTTCAGCGAGCCGTGCGCTCACGCAGCCGCACCTCCTCGCCGCAGCGTGCCGCAGCCGACTCGCACGCAACGCGTTCTGAAGACGCCAAGCTCCCGTCCCCGATCGACGTGAGCCATCACGCGCTCCCAAAGCCAGTCGGGGGCATCCAGGAATCTCCCGCCAAGGCCTCACCGGATGGAACAATCCCCCCGACGAGAGTGGCTACCGGTACCACCATCTCCTCCAGCGTGAACCGCAGCATCCAGGGACAGCCGGTCACGTTCGTCGCAACCGTGGCAGCGCTCTCCCCGGACTCCGGTACCCCGACCGGGACGGTCGTGTTCAAGGACGGGGGCACTGTCATCGCTACGGGCACCTTGAACGACGGGGCTGCGAGCTATACGACCTCGAACCTCGCTCTTACGACGCACAGAATCTCTGCGGTCTACGCGGGCGACACCAGGTTCGAGGGCTCCACGTCCAGTGTGCTGTCGGGGGCGGTCCAGAAGGCGGGCACCACGATCCGCCTCGCGTCGAACGCGAACCGCAGTGTGCACGGCCAGCCGGTGACGTTCGTAGCAACGGTGGCACCGGTCTCCCCGGGCTCCGGCATCCCGACCGGCACCGTAGAGTTCAAAGACGGGACCAGCACCCTTCACACGGTGAGGTTGAAGGAGGGGGTCGCGATCTACACGACCTCGAACCTCGCTCTTACGAAGCACAGTATCTCTGCGGCCTACACGGGCGACACCAGGTTCAAGGGCTCGATGTCTGCCGTGCTGTCAAGCGCGGTCCGAAAGGCAAGCACCACGGTCAGCCTCGCATCGAGCGTGAACCGCAGCGGGAACAGCCAGTCGGTCTCGCTCATCGCATCGGTGACAGCGGTCTCCCCGGGCTTGGGCACCCCGACCGGCAGTGTCGTGTTCAAAGAAGGGGACGAGACCCTCCATGAGGGCACCTTGAAGAGCGGGGTCGCGATCTACACGCCCTCGACACTGCCTGTCGGGCCGAACCACAGCATCTCCGTGGTGTACGCGGGTAACGCCGACTTCATGGAGTCCGTCTCGGGCGCGCTACCCAAGGATCTCGTAGCGTCGTTGGCCAAGTCCCTTCGCAATGCCGGAGACTCCCGTGGCGTGAGAACCCCGGTCAGCCAGGAGGGGATCCTCGCCTCGTGGTACGGCGGTCCCCCTCACGAGTCCAATGCCCAGCTCATGGCGAAGTACTCACCGACCGTCACCGTCACCTCCAACCTCAACCCGAGCGGATCAGGACAGTCGGTCACCTTCACCGCCACGGTGAGCTGCAATGGGTCCACCTGCCCGCCATCGGGGGAGACGGTCACCTTCTACGACGGATCCACCCAGATCGGCACCGGCACCTTGAACTCCAGTAACCCGCCTCAGGCCACTTTCAGCTACTCATCACTATCGGTCGCGACCCACACCATCAAAGCGACCTATGCGGGCGACAGCAATTTCAACAGCGTCTCGGGGACGATGTCTCAGGTGGTCAGGACGTACAGCTCGACCACCTCTGTCAGCTCCAGCCTCAACGCGAGCATCTACGGCCAGTCCGTCACCTTCACCGCAACGGTGGGCAGCTGCCATAGCTCCACCTGTCCGACGGGGACGGTCACCTTCTACGACAACGGCACCCAGATCGGTACCGGCACCCTGAACACCAATAACCCGCCTACGGCCACCTACTCCACCTCGACGCTCACAGCCGCGACCCACCCCATCACGGCGAGCTACCCGGGTGACACCCACTTCGGGGCCTCGACGTCCAGCATTCTCTCCCAGGTCGTCAACAAGGCCGCCAGCAAGACCACGGTCTCCTCGAGCTTGAACGCGAGCACCTACGGCGTGTCGGTTACGTTCACGGCGACGGTCACAGACAACACCTCCGGCTCGACCGGGACCCCGACCGGCACGGTCACCTTCTACGACAACGGCACCCAGATCGGCCCCGTCACCTCCTTGGCCAGTGGGGTCGCGACGTACACGACCTCGACGCTCACAGCCGGGACCCACCCCATCACGGTGAGCTACTCGGGTGACAGCAACTTCGGGACCTCTACGTCCAGCCCGCTCTCCCAGGTCGTCAACCAGGCCGCCAGCAAGACCACCGTCTCCTCGAGCTTGAACCCGAGCGTCTACGGCCAGTCGCTCACGTTCACGGCGACGGTCACAGACAGCACCTCCGGCTCGACCGGGACCCCGACCGGCACGGTCACCTTCGAGGACTCGGGCTACGCCATCGGCACGGGCACCTTGAACGGAGGGCAGGCGACCTTCATGACCTCGTCGCTCAGCGTCGCGACCCACAGCATCACAGCGGTGTACGGCGGTGACACGAACTTCGGGACCTCGACGTCCAACACAGTTTCTCAGCAGGTCATCGCAGGCGCTTATAACTACGTGTTGTCTGGTCTGCCCTTTGGGACATTCTTGTTGGCAGCCACCTACAACAACTCGAGCCAGAACCAGCATTACACGTCTACTGCTTCGGGGATCTACGTGGTGGTCAAGGTCACGTGGAATGGTGAGTTCGTCAACGATTCCGTGAACGGGTCCGTGAACTGGGTGCAGGTTCCGTACGGTTCGCCGATCGCGGTGCCAGTCGCATGACCAGGATGGCTCGTGGAGACGACGGCGTGACTCTCGTCGAGTTGGTGATCGCGATGGCGATCTTTGCGCTGGTCATTGTCTCGGTCGACAGCTCGGTGACGGTGCTCAATAGTCGGGCGAACGGGTTGTCGCAGTCGGCCCAGGCCATCGATCAGCTCCAGATTGCCGAAGAGACGATCGCGCGAGACGTCCACGCGGCCAACTCGTG